>JBGPMX010000030.1:0-15156 GCA_041487215.1 Planctomycetia bacterium
AACCCCTCTCCCCACGCTCGCTGCCGTGATCGCTGAGGGCAGCCGCGCGTGGGGCGTGGGGCGAGTGCGCGCGCAAGAGAGCCTCTGCCATGAAGAGATGATGCGCCGCGGGGCAAGCATGGCGGGAGGGAGATGAACATCCGGTTTTAGACCGGATGCCTTCGGGATCGGTGACTGTCGACTGTCGACTGTCGACTGCGGACTGCGGACTGCGGACTGCGGACTGCGGACTGTCGACTGCGGACTGCCGACTGGAGACTGCCGACTGCGGACTGATCACCGATCACCGGCAATCAGCCAGACGTTGCGGTAGCGCACCGGATTGCCGTGGTCCTGCAGCACGATGTGGCCGCGCTCTTTCCCCGTGCCATCCAGCTCGATGTTGTCGATGATCTTCGTGCCGTTCTGGATCACCGTGATGCGCGCCTGCGCGGTGCGTTCCCTCGACTCGTTGTAGCGGGGCGCGGTAAACGTGATGTCATAGGTCTGCCACTCCTCGGGGGGTAGGCAGGCGTTGCTGCTCGGGGCCTGGATGCCGTACACCGCCCCGCACTCGTTGTTCTTCGGCTCCAGGCCGAACGAATCGAGCACCTGTATCTCCCAGTCGCGCTCCTGGCTCTCGAGCGTCCGGTCGATGAAGATGCCGCTGTTGCCGCGTCCTTGCCCGCGTGCCTCGGGCATGAACGGCGTGCGGAATTCGATGTGCAGCGTGGCGATGTCGCCGAACTCGGCTTTCGTGTAGATCTGCCCGTGCGTGACCTCGCAGGCGCCGTCCTCGGTGAGCTTCCAGGGCGCCGGCTTGCCGTCGGCGGTCTGCCAGGCGTCGAGGTTCTTGCCGTCGAACAACACGACCGCGCCCGCCGGCGGGCGGGCGCCGAGCGTCGCTGAGGCCTTGTGCACCTTCTTGAGCACGAATTCACCGACGTCCTTCTGGCCCTTGTACTTTCCCGAGAACTTGTCGTCCGCGATGCCGCCGGTCCACTCGAAGACGCCGCCGAACAGCACGCCGAGATCCACCTTGCCGCCGAACCGGATCGCGTCCTGCTTCCGCTCCCCCTTGAGCGCGACCCGGAAGACGGCAATCGGCCCGTAGTAGGCGGTGAAGACCGCCCGGTAGTTATCGCCTCCCTCGGCGATCACCTGGGCTGTCAGCTTGTCGCCGTGCCCGTCGTCATTCTTCCAGTTCCCTTCCCAGTTGCCCATGACCGGGTCGCCGGCGCGCGCGGGGGCCGCGAGCAAAAAGGCGACGAGCAACGCATACGCCACGCTCAATCGTTTCATAGGCTGGCATCCACGGTATAAGGACGACTGACGAATGCCCAAGCACCGATCACGAGAGAATGCCCGAAGCAGGGTGAAGCCGACCCTGCACACGAAGCGCGCCGGCTCTGGCATCCTGTCCAGCGAGACACGAGCGCTTTCCTGTCATCCCTGTCATCCTGAGCGCAGCGAGGAACGAGCGTAGCGAAGGATCTGGGTCGGTGCGCTTTGCTCGCTCGTCACCACCCCTCACCCCGTTCCCTTCTCCCCACGCGGCGGGCGACTCCGAACGGTCGCCCGCCGCGTGGGGAGAGGGGCAGGAGTGAACATGCGAGCTTCGGCATTCGTGATTCTGGAGTTATTCGCCCGCCGCCTGCTCGCCGCCGCCGGGGCGTTTCACGTAGTAGTTGATGTAGCCGATCATCATCTCGTCCCACGTCTGGTCGCCCCAGCCCACGGCCTTGGTCGGGTCGGGGTTCGCCTTGTTGGCGGGGGAATTGTCGTAATGCGCGGTGCAGAGGATCTTCGACCCCGTGGGCATCGCGAGCGGCTCGGCGAGCTCGTAGCTGAGCTGCCAGCCGAAATCGAAGCGGGGCACGCGGAGCAGGGGCCGCGTCGATCCGTCGGGGAACTCGGCCACGTACTCGAAGCTCTTGCCGCGCAGATGCATGTGCGGCATCAGGCTGAGCACGACCGAGTCTTTGGGGAAGCGGTACGCCGCCCGGACCTCGTGGTCGGCGGCGCCCGGTGGAATCGAGAAGAACGTGTTGAAGACGCCGCGGGTGTGGATTTCCGTGTGCACCGGTTCGCGGGCGAAGACCAGTCCCACGCGCGAGCGGTCGGTCTGCGGCGTGCCGTTCGCCGTGTAATGCATCTGGAAGACGATCTCGGACCCCTTCGGAATCCGCTTGCCGAATCCGGGCGGGAACACGGCGGCCGGGTTTCCCGGCGCCAGCGCGGCGAAGAAGCCGAACGCTTGCTCGTCCGTCCCGCGCGCGCGGTCGCGCGGCCGCCCCGCGCGCTCGGCCCCCGGCGGGTGCACCAGCATCAGGATGTGGTGCACGACGGACCGGTTCCCCGCTTGCAGCTCAACCCCCTGGATCCATTGATCCTCGTCCGCCGTCCACGGAATGTTGATGTACTTGTACGGGATCGTGCCGCTCGCCGGGACGCGGAAGTCCTCCGGCATGCTCAGCACCAGGTCGGGCTGGCCGATCTGCCAGCCCTCGGCGAAGCGGGCGGGGGGTGGCAGGTCGCTGTCGGCGCCGCGCGGCATGCCCGCATCGATCCAGCTCAGTAGTGTAAAGATCTCGTCGTCGCTGAGCGTGCGATCGTTCGAGAACTTGCCGACCGAGCGGTCGGCGTGCCACGGAGGCATGCGGCGCGACTCGACTACCTCGCGGATGGTCTCGCCCCACGCCGCGGCGTCGTCGTAGGTCAGGAGCGAGAACGGCCCGATCTGTCCCGGCCGGTGGCATTGCTGGCAGCGACGCTGCAAGATCCGCACGACCTCGTTCGAGTACGTCGCGGCGGGTCGGGGAGCGGGTGCCCCGTCCGCGGGCCCTCCGTCCGCTCCGCGCTGTGCGCTCGCGCTCGCCAGCAGCACTCCGACGACGGCCCAGGTTGCTCGCATGTCCGCATCTCCGCGACAAGGTGCACGGAAAAACCTGCGCAAGACGGGCATGAACATACCAGAAAAAGCGAGGGACCGGAACATCGCCGCCGCGCGAGCCATCCGTTCGCGTCCTCGCACGACCAGCACAACGCCGCCCAGCACCGCGAGCGCAGGCACGGTGTTTGCACGGGTTGTGACACTTCACTGACGCAAAGCCAGCTGGCTGACGATGGGACGACGCGGCGCTTCCGCAGGGAGGGAGCACGCGTTACGGTATTTCGGCAACGTCGCGGGAGGGGGGGAGGGGCGCGTCGCATGAACGAGCACAAATCGATGGCGAGGGAATTTGGCAACGGCAACGCGTCCGAGAGTGGCTCTTTGACAACCCCGGACGCGGGCCCTACGCCGGCCGGGCGGCCGGACGAGCCAGCGCAGGGGGATCCGCCCCCGAGTGGCGTGGCGGGCGTGGCGGCCGCGCAAGAGAACGAGGTTGGCGCTCGGGCTTTGCCGCTGCGGCGTCACGGCGCTCGAGCCGTGGCCGCCGCGCTTGTGCTCGGACCACCGCGCACCGCCATCGTCCCGCGCAAAATCGGCCGCGTCGAGCTGCGCCGCCGCTTGTGGCACATGACGCCGGGTTTGTTGGCATTCCTGCTGCCGCTCGTTCCGCACCCCGATCCGCTGGCCTGGCAGAACCTCGCGCGCGTGGTCGTGCTCGGCATCCTGCTGACCATCGGCGTGCTCTTGACGTACCGCCTTATCGCTCGGCCGGGCGAGCAGGGCTGGCTGCTCAACGCGATCAGCTACCCGGCCGCGGTCCTGCTGGTGCTCCTCTTGTTCCCCGCTCAGCCCGAACTCGCGTCGGTGGTCCTGGTCGTGCTGGCCTTTGGCGACGGGTCGGCCACGCTGCTGGGAATGCTTTTCGGGCGCCGGCCGCTCCCCTGGAATGCGGCCAAGACGTGGTTCGGCACGCTCGGCTTCCTGTTCTCTGCGGCGCCGCTGGCCGGTCTGGCGTACTGGATCGAGGCGCGCCCGGCGGTCCCACTCGCGGTCGCCCTGGCCTGCGGCGGAGTCGCCGCGCTCGTTGGCACGATCGCCGAGTCGGTTCCGGTCCGGCTCACGGACAACCTGCGTGTCGGGGTCGCCTCCGCCCTGGCCGCTGTGCTCATGCAGAGCCTCCTGGTTGGCTGGCCGTCGTGCGGGACTTCACCCGACCATGAGCCTGCTGGAGGCGTCACACCTACGAAAGTGCTACGACGGCCATCCGGCCGTCGTCGACGTGAGCTTTTCCGTCGCAGCCGGCGAGATCTTCGGGCTGCTCGGCCCGAACGGGGCCGGCAAATCGACGACGATGCTCATGGTCGCGGGGTTGCTCCGGCCCGACGCGGGCACGGTGCTGCTGGATGGCATGACGCCGGCACGCGGCAAGGCCTTTCGCATGTCCCTGGGCATGGTGCCGCAGGAGCTCGCCGTCTATCCCGAGCTATCGGCGCGCGAGAACCTCAGCTTCTTCGCCGGGCTGTACCGCTTGGGTGGCGGGGTGCGGCGCACGCGTGTTGCCGAGGTCCTTGCGCTGACCGGCCTTGAGCCGAACGCGGACGCGCTCGTCGGCACCTTCTCGGGCGGCATGAAGCGGCGGCTCAATCTGGGCATCGCCCTGCTGCACCGCCCGCGCCTGCTCATTCTGGATGAGCCGACGGTGGGGGTGGACCCCCAGTCGCGATCACACCTGCTCGAGCGCGTGCGCGCGCTGAGCGGCGAGGGCAGGGCGGTCATCTATGCCAGCCACTACATGGAGGAAGTGCAGGCGATCTGCGACCGCGTGGCGATCGTCGATCACGGCCGCGTGATCGCCTGCGACACCCTGGCCACCCTGCTCGGCCGCGTGCCGGGTGAGCTCGAGCTGGTGGTGGCGGGCGCCGAGCGGCGCATCGCCGACTGCCTGGCGGGCGTGGCGCGGGTCGAGCCGACCGGGGACGGTGCGGCCAGGGTCGTGGTGGGATCGACGGGGCAGAACGGATCGGTCGATCTGACGGGGCCGCTCGCCCGCGTGCTCGACGCGCTGCGCGCCTGCGACGCGCAGCTGCGCTCGGTGGAGATGCGGGAATCGAACCTCGAGCGGCTGTTCCTCGAGCTGACCGGGCACCGGCTGCGCGATTGAACGCGTCGCGCGCTGTGTGGCGGCCGCAGGCTGGGTGAGGTGATGCAGAGCCATGGGTATGTGGCAGGTCGTCAAGAAAGATCTGACCGTTCTCGGCCGCGACCGCCGCGCGCTGGCCGTGCTGCTGGTCATGCCGCTGGTCTTCATCGCCATCCTCGGGCTGTCGACCGGCAAGCTGCTCGGCTGGCGCAACGAGAACGAGACGCTGCGCGTCGCGCTGGCGGACGAGAGCGGGACCGAGGCGTCGCGCGCGCTCGTTGAGGCGCTTGAAGGGCGCGCGGGGATCGATGTCGCGCGCGTGGCGTCGCGCGACACCGCCACGGGCCTGGTCGAGGAAGGGGAGCGGACCGCGGCGGTCGTGCTCGGCCCCGAGTACGAGGAGCGGGTCGCGGCATTGTCGCTCGCCGACGCGATCGAGCCCGAGCGGGGCAAGCTGGCCGGCGGCATCGCCAGCCTCGGCATCGAGGTCCACGCCAAGCCGTCGCAGACGATGGCACGGGCGCTCGTCGAGCAGGTGGTGTTCGGCGCAGCGATCCGCACGATCCTGCCGCGTATCGCGCGGCGCGATCCCGTCGCGCGCGTCTACCTGGCCCGCGTGCGCCCGGCCGAACCGGCGGCGGCGACCGAGCCGGCCGCCGGGCGACCGGCGACGAACCCAATGGCCAGTTACGGCAGCGAGGTGTACCAGGTGGTCGTGCCCGGCTACACCGTCATGTTCAGCTTCTTCCTGATCAACATCATGGGCCGTTCGTTCCTGAGCGAGCAGGATCTGGGGACGCTGCGCCGGCTGCGCCTGGCGCCCATCGGACCCAGCGCCTTGCTGGCCGGCAAGACCGTGCCGTTCCTGATCATCTCGGTGCTGCAGGGGGGCCTCTTGTTCTTGTTCGGCCGCCTGCTCTTCGGCATGTCGTGGGGTGCCCGCCCCGCGATGCTGCTGCTGGTGATCGCGTCGACGTCGCTCGCGGCCACATCGCTGGGACTGCTCGTGGCCACGCTCGTGCGCAGCGACGCGCAGGTATCGGCCTACGCGAACCTGCTGGTCATTACCATGGCGGGGATCAGCGGCTGCTTCATGCCGCGCGACTGGCTGCCGGGGGCGATGCGCCGCGCCAGCCTGGCTACGCCGCACGCGTGGGCGCTCATGGCGTACGATCAGCTGCTCACCCGCGCGCGGCCGGACGTGCCCCGCGTGCTCGAGTGCTGCCTGATGTTGGCCGCGTTCGCGCTGGGCTTCTTTCTGCTCGGCGCGTGGCGCTTCCGCCATGCGGAGTCGTAAAGCACCAGCAAAACCGCTCGACGGGCCGACGTGACTTCTCGGGGTGTAGCTGTCGCCCGACGCCATGAGTTGCCCGCGGCGGGATCGCGCCGGACAATGACAGGCGATGCTGGCGTGGCTGTTTTTCCTTGCGCTGAACGGGCTGGTCTTCGCCGGCGCCTGGATGCTGGCGCGGGGCGTTCTGCGGGCCACCGGCCCCCGGTTGCTGCTCGCCGCCGCTCTCATCGGTTGGGTGAGCATCGTGATCGGCTGCGCGGCGCTGGGCGCCTTCGGTTGTCTACGGCTCGGCCCGGCGTTCGTCGGGGCGCTCTTCGTCGCGGCGTGCGGACTGGTGGCGCGCTGGATCACGGCCCGAGCCGGGGGGCGGCCCGGCAGCCTCCACGCGTGGCAACTCGCGGGGGACGTGCCGGCACGCGGGGCATCGGCCGCGCCGGTCGCGGGTGTTGACCGCGCGGGGTCGGTGCCGGCGCTTGCGCGCTGGGCGGCCGGTCTTGCGGTCGCCCTGGCTGCCTGGGCGGCGTGGGATCTTGGCATCGCCGCGCTCACTGCACCGGTCCAGCCGGTCAGCGACGCGCCGATCTATCACCTCTACTTCGCCGTGCGTTGGTGGAAGGCCGCAACGCTCGCGCGTGTGCCGACGCCGTTCGGCGACAGCGCTGCCCCCTACTTCCCCGCCAACGCCGACGTCTGGTTCACCTGGCTGATTCTACCGTTCGGGCGCGAGACACTGGCGAAGCTGGGGCAGGCCCCATTTCTGCCGCTCGCGATGACGGCGTTGTTCGCACTCGCGCGCGAGCTCGGTGTGCGGCCGATCGCCGCGCTCGTTCCCGCCTGCGTCTGGGGCAGCGGCACGGGGGTCCTGGTCAATGCAACGGTCGCCAACGCCGACCTGGTGATGGCCACCTGGTACCTGGTTGCCGTGCTCTTTCTCGTGCGGCACGCGCGCTCGCGGTGTGCCGGGGATCTCGCGTGCGCGGGGCTCGCCGCCGGCGCGGCACTCGGAACGAAGACCGTCGCGGTGCTGTTCGTCCCGTGGCTCGTTCTGGCCGGGCTGGTTTTGGTTTTCCGGCGCGGCAGCGGCGCGGGGGGGCCCGGACTTACGCCGGCGCGTGCGCGCGCCCGCTGGGGTCTGTGCGCGCTGTTCGGGGTCTGCCTGATCCTGCCGTGCGGCTACTGGTATGCCAGGAACCTGCTAGACACCGGCAATCCGCTGTACCCGCTGCGCGTCGAGCTGGCCGGTCATACGCTGCTCCCCGGCTGGTACACCCGTGATGCGCTGGGGGCGGGTGGGCCCTACCATATCCCGACCGAGCGAGTGGATCTGTTCGCGCAGATTTTGTTACGCGGCTGGGACCCGGTGCTCGTTCCGGCCCTGGTCATTGGGCTCGCCGCTGCGGTATGGTCGGCCGCGCGCGGGCGGCCGCTCGCCGGGCTGCTCGCTTCCCTGGCGGTTCTGCACCTGGTGCTCTTCTGGTGGGTGAATCCGTATCAGACGCAGGAGCGGTTTCTTTTTGTGGCGTTGGCGCTCGCGGCCGTGCCGCTGGCGCTGGTGCTGGATCGCTGGCCGCTCCTGACGGTGCCGGTGGCCCTGGCGATCGGCTGGCACCTGGTTGTGGATCAGGTGGGCTTGGGCATCCGCGAGCTCTCGCCCCTGCCGGCACCTATGCACCTGCGCCTCACCGAGCTTCTCGGGATGCCGAGCGGTGCCGGTGTGCGGGCCGGCCTGGGGCGGTTGGTGCTGTTCGGCTGCGCGGCCGGCGCGGTGGCGCTGCTGAGCTGGGCGCAGCGCGGGCCGTTGCGCCGGCGCGTCTCTGCGGCCTGCGTCGCCGCGGGGCTTGTTGTGGCAGGCTCGGCGCTCCGGATCGAGCAGCTTTCCATCGCGGATCCGCGGCTCGCCTTTTACCCGGTCTGGACCCAGGGGGGCTACCTGCCCGGCTGGCTGCGGCTCGAGGACGCGAGCGGTCCGGCAGCCCGCGTGGCCTATGCGGGCACGAACCTGCCGTACTACTTATTCGCCGTGGGGCTGCGCAACGAGGTGCGCTACGTGAACATCGACCGCCACCGCGGGTTTCTCATGCATGACTATCACGTGCTCTATGCCGAGCGCGGCGAGGGGTCGGCGGCGAATGCCACGCCCGATTGGGATCGCCGCGCGCCGGACGAGGCAGCGTGGCTCGACAACCTGCGCGACGAGCGGATCGGGCTTGTCTTCATCGGTTTGACGAACCACGCGGGCGGTGAACACAACATCTATGATCAAGAAGGGTTCCCGATCGAGCGCACCTGGGCCGAGCGGAATCCGGGCCTGTTCCGCCTGCTGCATGCCGACCGCTTCACGCGACTCTACGCGGTCCAGTGGCCTTCGAGTCATCTCGGGGAAGGGCTGCCACGGACAGCGAGTGAAACGAGTCGGCCGTGACCCCGTGCGGGCCCGCTCGTTTCGGCGTACCGAGATCCTTCGCTGCGCTCGTGCCTCGCTTCACTCAGGATGACGTCGGCGAGCCACCGAGGCGAGATCGGTGGGAAAAAGGGGCATGTGGTTACTCTTTTTCCTGCCGGCTGTACGAAATCGCCGCTGGGGCGCCACTATTAGGGGAGACGGGTCCTTAACTGTCCGCCCTTTTCCTCGACGAGAAACCAAGCATGCGGCTCACGTTGCGGACGTTGCTGGCTTACCTGGATGACACGCTCGAACCGGCGGCGGCGCGCGAAATTGGGCAGAAGCTGGCCGAAAGCGAGGTGGCGCAAGAGCTGGTCACGCGGATCCGTGAGGTGACGCGGCGCCGGCGGCTCACGACGCCGGGCTTGGTCGGTGATGAGATGGAGTCGAACCGGCTGGCCGAGTATCTCGACAACCTGCTGGACGCGGAGGCGATCACGGCCGTCGAGACGGTCTGTCTCGAGTCAGACATTCATCTGGCGGAGGCGGCTGCGTGCCACCAGATCCTCACACTCATCGGCCAGCCGGCCAAGATCGCGCCGGCCATGCGCCAGCGCATGTACGACCTTGCCAAGGGAGCGGCGGCGCCGGCGGGCGAATCGGCGACGCAAGCCGAGCAGGCGCACCACGCTCCCGCGCCGCTCGACGAGTGGCGTCCGATCGGTCCGGCGCTGCTCTACGGTGGCGCAGGAGCGCTCGGCGTGCTGGTCATCGCGGTGCTCGTCTGGTTCAGCTGGCCTCCGAGCAAACCGGCCGGGGGGGAGCGGCCGGGGCTCGGCGACGCCCGGCCGGATCGCGAGGCCATATTCCGGCCGGACGCCGGGCCGGCCCTGAACGAGCCGGACGTGCTGTCCACGCCCCCGCCATTGACTCCGGTGCGGGAAATATCGGAGCTGCCGGATGAGACGGAGAAGCGGCAGGGGGCTGCGACGCCGCCCGGCCGCTCCGCCGCGGCCGACCAGGCATCGCCCGCGCTGCCGGCCTCCGTCCGTCCGTCCGAAGACATGCCCGCGCGCTCCACGGGACCGGCCGGATCGAACCTGGCGCCGCGCAGTGAGGCGGCGGAAACCAAGCCCACTTCCGCGGCGGCGGAGAGCGCCGCGAGGTCCAAGCCGGCTGATGCCGAGCCGGCCGCCGCCGCTGAGCGTGTCCCCGCGCGCACGGCGGCCCCCGCCGCAACCGCCGCCAAGGACGCCGGCAAGACCGCGCCCGACGCCGCGCGGGCAGCGGACACCGCCCGCGCTCCGCTCGGCACCTACAGCGCGAAGTCCGGCGTGCTCATGCACCTCGACACCGACGCGAAGGAGTGGCGGCGCCTGACGCCGCGAACCCGCATCCTGCCCAACGATCCGCTGCTCGCTCTTCCGACCTACCGTGCGACGATCCAGATCGACGGCGGCGCGTGGCTCGAGCTTTCGGGGGACACCGAGCTAACGCTGCTGGAACCGCCGCCGGAGATCGACGCGCGGATTCGGCTCAGTCGCGGGCACCTCGTGCTCGGGACAAACAATCTGACGGGAACGTTCCAGATCGATTTCGCCGATCCGTGGAGCTCCAACGGGCCGGTCCTGCATGCGTGGCGGTTGACGCTGCGCGGACCGGAGACGACCGCCGGCATCGAGCTGGCGGCCCCGTGGCGGCCGGGCAAGCCCACCGTGGCCGAGCTGGCGCTGGTGCTGCCGCGCGGCGAGGCGGAGCTCGTGACCGATAAACAGGCGGAAAAGCTCGGCGGCCCCGTCGAGCTGGACTGGGACGCCGCCCAGGGGTTCCACGACCGGCAGGCGCTCGCCGCACCCCCGAGCTGGTTGGAACGCGAGGAGATCTCGCCGCAGATGGCGCGCGCGTCCGAGCGGCTGGAGGTGGAGCTCAAGCCCAATGCGTCGGTCGCGCTGCCGCTCATCGAGGCGGCGGGCGGTACGCGGCGCGAGGAGCGGCTGCTCGCCGTGCAGTGCCTGAGCGCGCTCGGACGCCTCGAGCCCCTGATCGACGCGATGGGCACGCTGGACAGACCCGACGTGCGGCGTGAAGCCATCCGGGCGCTCCGGCAGTACATGGCGCGGGGACCCGCTCAGGAAGAGGCGCTCTGGCAGACGCTGACCACCAAGCTCAAGGATCTCGAACGAGCCAACGCGATGGTCGGCCTGCTGCGGGGCTACTCCGATGCGGACTCGGCGAAGCCCGAGACCTACGAGCAGTTGCTCACCCTGCTGAACTTCTCGGAGCTCTCGGTGCGCGAGCTGGCGATCGAGAATTTGCGCGAGCTGACCGGCAGCCAGCTCAACTATGCACCGGACAAGCCGAGTGACAACACCATCCTGGCCTGGCGGCGGCTGGTCGAGGAGCGCGTGGCGAAGGGAGCGGTCGGGCGGGATCGCCGCTGAGTCTTCCCCCTCCGCACGGAGCCCGGGCCCATCCTTCTATTCTGCACGATTTGCCTCTCTTTCCCCATCTCGTCGGCTCGCTTCGGGAGCGGTTCCGTAGCGTCCGCTTGGGCCCCACGACGGTAGGACCGTTCCGATCGGGGCTCGGTCTCGGGCGCGTAGTTTACCGGAACTTCTCACGCGGATTGCAATTGAGCCGCATCGGGGTGGGGGCTAGAATCGCGCGTCTCCAAATCGCCGCCTGGCCGGCGCGACGCCTGGCGACCGCGGGATGGTCCGAGTAAACTTCAACCGAGCACGTGTCTTAATGCGTCCACGCAAGCGCAAGAGGCCAATCCAGAGTGATGCGGCCAGTCCTGCCGCGTGGCTTGGCCGGGTTGCTGTAAGGACCCGAAGGAGCTTGAACGGTGCAGATCTCGATTTCGAGCCGTCACGGTTCACTTAGCCCCGTGATGAACGAATACGTGCAGGAGAAGGTTGCGAAGTTCCCGAAGTTGTTCGAGCGGATTGAGAACATTGAGGTTACGGTCGACGTGCGACCGGATCAGACCACGGTCGAGGTGCTGGTAAACGCCGAGCACAAGCATGATCTGGTGGCGCGTGACCAGGCGCCAAGCTTCCACGCGGCGGTAGACCAGGCGGTGCAGAAGATGGAGAGCCAGTTGCGCCGCTACAAGGAGAGGATCCAGCAGCACCGGCGCACGCCCCCGATGGGGGGTGAGGCTCCGCTCGCGGGGGTCTGAAGGCGCGCCGGCACGGCCGGCATCCGGCTGCCGCCCGCGAGCGCCGGAGCGCCATTCGGTATCGGTTGATGGGAGGGCCGGGTGAGATGAAATTGTCCGACTTCGTGGTGCCGCAATCTATCCTACCGGAGGTATCGGCGACGACCAAAGAGGAAGTGATCCGGGAAATGGTGCAGAGCCTCCGGGCCACGGGACACGTTTCGACCACGGATCAGGAGGGAGTCACCCGAGCGATTCTGAGGCGTGAGGATCAGGGGACGACGGGCATTGGGCGCGGCGTGGCGGTGCCGCACACGAAGTACGCCAACACGCCCCGGCTCGTGGGCACAGTCGCGCTCTCGAAGACCGGCATCGATTTCAACAGCCTGGACGGGGACGCGGTGCACATTCTGTTCTTGCTCATCTCGCCGGCGGATCGTCCCGGCGACCACCTGCGAGCGCTGGAGACCATCTCGCGGCACCTCCGCAACGACAGCTTCTGCCGTTTCCTGCGGCAGTCGACGACCCGCGAGCAGATCGTGGAATTGCTCGAAGAGGCGGACCAGAATCAATTTGGATCGTAGACGGTCATGGTAGGCGGTCATGCCTGAGGAAGTGGTGCGGCGCCAGATCCGCGTGGCCAACCCGGACGGGCTGCACGTCCGCCCGGCCGCGAACCTCGTGCGGCTCGCGAACGGGTACACCAGCGACATCCGGCTGGTGCTAGGCAACAAGCGGCTGGACGCCAAGAGCATGATCGAGCTGATGACCATGGCCGCGCCGCAGGGGACGGAGCTGGTGCTCGAAGTCATCGGCAGCGACGCTCTGGCGGCCGCGAACGCGATCGAAAAACTCTTTGCCGAGGAAGTTGAGGACGAGGGCACGAACGCCCGAGCCGCGCCCGGCTGAGCGGCGGCCGCGGCGTGCCGCCGTCCTCCCCCCGGGTCCGCCGCGTGGCCATGCGCGCCGGCGGCCGGCCCGAGTGAGCTCGATGGAAATAAAACGCGGCATTCCTGTTTCCCCCGGCGTGGCCATTGGCCCCGCCATGGTGCTCGACGCGGAAGGCTTCCGCATCCCCAAGCGCTACGTGGCCCCGAGCGCGGTCCCGGCCGAGGTCCGCCGGCTCGAGCACGCGCTGGACCGCGCGCGCGACGAGACCCTGGCCAGCGAGCGGGTCATCGCCGACAAGCTCGGCAAGGAAACCGGCGCCATCTTCGGCGCCCACGCGCAGATCATCAAAGACCCCCGCCTCAGCCGCGAGATCATCGCGCTCATCCGCGAACATCACTACACCCCCGAGTACGCCACCAGCCAGGTGCTGCGGCGCTACGCGGAGATCTTCGAGCACGCCGGGGCCGGCACCGCCGCGCGCGTCTCCGACATCCACGACATCGAGCGGCGCATCCTGCGCAGCCTGCTGGGCGAGCAACGCGAGGACATCTCGCACCTCACCTCGCCCGTCGTCGTGCTCGCCCACGACCTGACCCCCAGCGAGACGGCCGACCTCGACCCCCATCAGGTCCGAGGCTTTGCCACCGAGGCGGGCGGGCGCACTAGCCATACCGCCATTGTCGCCGGCGCGCTCGAGATCCCCGCGGTCGTCGGCATCGGCCGCTTCCTCACCGCCGTCTCCGGCGGCGACACCGTGATCATCGACGGCAATCGCGGCGAGGTCATCGTCAACCCCGACGAAACCACCCTGGCGCAGTACCGCCACACCCAGGAGGAGTTCCGGCACTTCGAGGAGAGTCTGGTGCGGCTGCGCGACCTGCCGGCCGAAACCGTGGACGGCACCCGCATCACGCTGCTGGGCAACATCGAGTTCCCCACGGAGATCGACCACTGCCTGGAGCGCGGCGCCGAGGGCATCGGCCTGTACCGCACCGAGTTCCTCTACCTCGACACGCACCGCTCCCCCACCGAGCAGGAGCACTACGAGGCGTACAGCCACGTGGTGCGCGCCATGGCGGGACGCCCGGTCGTCATCCGCACGCTCGACCTGGGCGCCGACAAACTCGCCGAAGACCTCGACGGCGAACGCGAACGCAACCCGTTCCTCGGCCTGCGCTCCATCCGACTCTGCCTGCAGCACCTGGACACGTTCAAGACGCAACTCCGCGCCATCCTCCGCGCCAGCACGCTCGGCCCGGTCAGCATCATGTTCCCGCTCATCAGCACGGTCATGGAGCTGCGCCAGGCCCGCATGATCGTGGCCGACGTGATGGAGGATCTCGACGAGGAGGGGATCGCCTTCGACCGCGGCCTGCCGATTGGCATGATGATCGAGGTGCCCTCGGCCGTCATCATGGCCGACCAGTTCGCCCGCGTCGCCGACTTCTTTTCGCTCGGAACCAACGACCTCATCCAGTACACCCTGGCCGTCGACCGCAACAACCCCAGCGTGGCGAACCTGTTCAGCGCGGCTGACCCCGCCGTGCTCCGGCTCATCCGCATGGCGGTCCGCGCGGCGCACCGGCACGGCACTCCGCTCAGCGTTTGCGGCGAGATGAGCGCGGAGCCGATCTACACCCTGCTGCTCGTCGGCCTGGGCATCAGCAGCATGAGCGTGGCACCGCACAGCATCCCGGAGGTCAAGAAGATCATCCGATCCATCAAGGCCTCGGACGCTGCGCGCATCGCGCGCAAGATCCTGGCGCTGGACAATGCCCGCGACGCGGTAAACCTGCTGCGCGGCGAGGCGCACAAGATCATGCCCGACGTGCTTACCTGACAATCCATCCCACCATCGTCGCCGGAGGACATGCGACCGGTATGAAAAAAGAGATGCTCATCAACGTGCTCCAGCCCGAGGAGTCGCGCATCGCCATCCTGGAGGACGGCGTGCTCGAGGAGCTCTACGTAGAGCGTACGGGCCAGGAGAATCTTGTCGGCAACATCTACAAGGGACGCATCGTCAACATCGAGCCCAGCATCCAGGCGGCCTTCGTCGACTTCGGCGTCGGCCGCAACGGCTTCCTGCACGTCTCCGACGTCGAGCCGCAGTACTTCCACAGCCTCATCGAGGGGAACGGCAAGGGGCAGGAGGACAAGGGGCAGGAGGACAAGGGGCAGGAGGAGGACGAGCACGACGATCCGCGCGAAGAGCCGGACGCGGGCGAGGCCCGGCCACACTCCGGGCGCCGCCCCGATATGCGCCGCTCCATGGCCCGCGGCATGCGCTCGAAACCCCCCATCCAGCAGATCTTCAAACGCGGCCAGGAGGTGCTCGTCCAGGTCATCAAGGAGGGCATCGGCACCAAGGGCCCCACGCTCAGCACCTACCTGAGCATCCCAGGCCGCTATC
>JBGPMX010000031.1:0-15129 GCA_041487215.1 Planctomycetia bacterium
AAGGTACGATCTCGATGCTCATTGATTCCCCAGGTTCGACCATGTGAGCATGTTCAAGGAGACGGGCACAAAGTCGGCATTGATCCGGCGAATGACTTGCGGATTGAAGAAAGCCCCCTCACGGACGGCACCGGCGTACACTCAGCAGCGCTCATCAGTGGGCGTGCCAAGGAAGAACGAGAAAGTCTCTTGACCTTTTCCAAAGGGCCGGGAAAACTACTCCCAGTCCAACAAAACAGAGTGTTCCGTTTGTTTTTGTACCCAGACAAAAGAAGAGAAGTTTCGAGAACCCAGAAGTTTCAAGCCTCCAACTGCTGCCGCAGATGTTCCTTCAGGTGATCGAAGTGGCGGCGCACCATCCGTCGATCCTGAAAAGTGCGCGCCAGCATGATCGAACCCTCGATAATGGCCACGATGTAGCGGGCCAGCCCCCGCGTATCGACGCGCCGCGTTGGGCAGTACTTGCGCGCGGCGGCCTTCAGGTGCGGCTCGAACTCCAAGGCCATGCTGTCGAAGCACGCTGCCAACCGCTTGCGAAACGAGTCGTGTGTGTCACTGAGCGACGTGCTCAAATTGCCGATCACACAGCCGCCCTTGCGGCCGGCTCGCTGCTGGACCATCTTTTCCAACGCGTCGAGCCGCCGGAACACCTGCGCGAGCGGATCATCCTCTCCGGCCGGCGGCATGTGCCGTTCAATCTGTTCGACCAACTCGGCACGTTTTTCCATGTGCCGGTCGATCACGGCGAAGCCGAGGTCCTCTTTGCTGTGGAAGTGGTGGAAGAATGCCCCCGTCGTCACCTCGGCCGCCCTCAGGATCTCTTCCAGTTTCGTGTCGTGATAGCCCTTGAGCGCAAAGAGGCGCGCCGCCGCGCTGAGGATACGCTCGCGCGTTTCCAGCGCTCGGGGTTGTTGGAGCGTCCGCATCGCCACACGCCCCCTGATCAAGAAGTGGGGGCCTGATTCCTTGTGCCGTGCTTTGTGACACGGCCCCGTTGACGGTTTGGGGCGATCGACGTAACCTGTTGCTAGATAATCACGGCGGCGTAGCTCAGTTGGTTAGAGCAGCGGATTCATAAGCCGCGGGTCGTTGGTTCGAATCCAACCGCCGCTACTTCGGGAGGGGAATCGACGCCCGCTGAGGAGCCCGAGCCGCTTGGCCGGGCGCTACGCGGCCGTGCCGATTTCTCCGCTACCACTCTACTTCGATAGACACCTTGCCGGCCGCTGTCACCGTCGCTACGAACGGCGGCGGTTTGTGCTTGCAGAGTTTTCTGATTTGGCTCAGCGCTCGGATGAAGGCAGTTGCCATTTCTTCGCCCGATCGTCCCGCTGAGGTGAGCGCGAAGGCGCGCACCTTGCCCCTCCTGATCGCTGCGAGTTCGATGACTCGCCTCCGAATGCCGCGGTCCTTCGTTAGAACGGCCCAGCCGCGTCGGCCAACTTCCAAGAGCCAATCTGCATCCGCCGCGGCTTCTTCGAAATGGTCGCTGTGGATCTCAACACAAGCCCCGGCGCTTCGAAGCAGGTTCGCAACCACCTTGTTGCCGAGCGCGCGGTCCAAGAAGAGGATGGGTTCGTCAGGCGGCCTCGGGGAACTCGCAACGGATCGCTTCTTCGATCTCCGCGTGGCTTCGGCCATAATCCTCCGCCAGTTCGTTGATCGACTCGCCGCGCTTGTATCGTTCCGCCACGACAGCCGTTGGAATCCCGGTGCCGCGGATCACAGCTCTTCCGAAGGCTACGAACGGGTCGATCACGACTATGCGAGGAGAATCGGCGGTGTGCTCTCGCGTGAACGGGTAGAGGCGGGCGGCGACACCAGCGTCGTCGCGCTCGATCCGTTTCAAATGGGCTTGGAGCAATTCCCGAATTGCGATCTGGCCGCTGTCTCCCACGTCGATCAGTTGGCCGTATTTTTGCACGAACAGCGTCAGGCCGTCCGTCTCGAATGACTGGTCTGCCAAGGGATGAGGCGAAGGCAAATGCTCGCTCAGGTAATCGAGAGCCCTGCGCACCTTGTGGAGAGCCACCCTGTGCCGCCGCCGAATCGCGTCGAGCACGTGGGCCTCGACGAGGTTGAAGAAAGAAAGTGTCGGCTGATTTTCGTCGGGCAGGGCAATGAGCGGGAGAAAGAATCTTCGGCCGAAGTCCGTTTCGTAGAAGCGACCTTTGACCCAGGAGCGAAGCGTCGCAAGGGGGATCTGGAGATACCGCGACGCCTCCGCCAGCCCGTAGGCTGGCAAGGCACGCGGATCCTCGACGGCGTGGAGTTCTGTGCTTGCCATTTGTTTCGTCTGGGCCTCCTTGCGCGTTCATTCTCGTCGTTCGACTTGTCGGGTGTCAACGTGGCGCCCACGTTCTCCATTCCGTTCCAGTCGCATCCCAACACAGGCCGCAGAGGACCGGCCGTGGTTGCCCGCCGAACCCCCCAACTCCAGGCCAAAGAGCGCCGTGTTTCCAGGGGTGCTCGCGACAGAAGCCGGGATGTTGGCTGGATCGTCGAGGAGCCGAGCCAGTCGCGTTCCCAAGAGGCAAGGGTGTGCGGGGAGAGCGCGAGCCGGTAAGCGGCGAAGGTATCGGTGAAGCGGGCGTCGTGCGGATTGGCCAGTTTGTTGAGGGCCTGCCAGGCGACGAGCATCGCCATCACGACGGTCTTGCCGCTGCCCGTGGCCATCTTTGGACGCGATAATCCTAGAACAGGTCGTCGATGGACTCGCCGCGCTCGTATCGTTGCACGATTACCGCCGTTGGAATGGCGGTCGCGCGGATAACAGCTCTGCCCAAGGCTACGAACGGTGCGATCACGACCACTCGAGGTGAGTCGGGCTCGTGCTGTCGCGGGCCCCGCCGAGCGCCCCAACGCGTCCATCACATCAGGCGCGGGATCGGGTCCCACTCGGTCGTTCGCAGGACGTCGCGCGCCACCCCGCGCGTCACGCGCAGCGTGCCCACGTCGAAGAGCGTGTGCGCGATCGTCGCGATCACGTTGCGGATGCCCACCGGGTCCGCCCGCGGCTCGGCCGCATCCCGGCTCGATTCGCCGATCACCTGGCCCATGCGCAGCCCGCCGCCGGCGAGCATGAGCGGGCCCAGGTTGCCCCAATGGTCTCGCCCGCCGTTCTTGTTGATGCGCGGCGTGCGCCCCATCTCGCCGCACGCCACCAGCAGGATCTTGTCGGAGAGGCCGCGCGACGCTACATCCTCAAGGAACGCGGAGACCGCGTGGTCGAACGGCAGCCCCATGTAGCGCATGCCCTCTTCCATCGTGGCGTTGTTCTGGTCCGCGTGCATGTCCCAGACGAAGCTGGTGGTCACGGTGACAAACCCGCAACCGCGTTCGCAGAGACGCCGCGCCAGCAAGAGCAGCCGTCCCAGAGCCCGTGCGTTGTCCACGTAGTTCTTGTGGTTGTTCCAGCGCCGGCTGATCGCGTCGGGCCGCACCAGCGGGGCGGTGTCGTACCGCGCCACGGTCCGCGGGTCTTCCTTGCCGAGGTCGAAGGCGTCGGCCACGCCGCCGAGGATCGTGCTAAACGCCTGCTCGCGCAGCCGGTCCGCGCCGTTCGTGCCCGCCGCATCTTCGAGCGATGCCTGGAGCCGGTCCAGCCCGCGCAGCAGCTGCCGGCGGTCCTCGAGCCGCTCGATCGGCACCGACAGGCGCATGTCCTGCTGCATGTCGCCGCCCGCGCCCGGCAGGAACGGCGCCGTGGCCGCGCCCAGCCCGCCCGTCGCATCGAACCGGCCGAACTGCGTGACCTCCGGCTGCGCGCCTGGGTCCACCGCACGCGGGAACAGCGCGACATTCGTGGGCAGCCCGGTGACGGGATGGTTGCTCCCCGCCACGTGCGCGTACAGCGAACCGAGGTTCGCTCCGCCCGTGTCCGGGCAGACCACCGGCTTGATGTTGTGATTGGCGTCGCCGGGCACGAAGGAGCGAACCACGCTGATGCGGTGGGCGAGTGCCGCGAGCTGCGGGAAGGTGCCGCCGAAGGTGACCCCGGGGATCGTGGTCGCGACCTCGCCGGTGGCGCTATGGATCTCCGACGGAGCCGTGAGCTTGGGGTCGAACGTCTCGATCTGGCTGGGGCCGCCGTGCATGAAGAGGAAGATCACGGACTTGTCGCTGACCGGCCGGCCCGCCGCCGCGGCCGACGCCCGCGCGGCGAGCAGGCGGTCGAGCGCCAGCCCGCCCAATGTCAGGCCGCCGACTCGAAGGAAGTCACGGCGGCCCGGGTACCGGTTACGATCGCAGATCGTGAGCATCGCTCCGCCCTCGGCTGTTGGCAGCTCGGCCCACGGCCTTTGATATCAGAAGCCTCTGATGCGTTCAAGGAGCCGCGTGACGATCGCTCGCCCACCGCATGAATGCGGTGACTACGAACGAGCGCTTTGCTCCCCCGCCCGGCGACTTCCCTGTGCTCCGCCCGGCCGGTAAGCTGCTCATTCTCCGTGGCACGGCTGCGCTGCTCTCTCCCCTGCATCACCCCCGAGGACTCGCATGAGATCCGGTTTTCTCGCCCACGGCGTGTGCTTGATCGCGAGCCTGCTCGCCGGCGCCGCGGCGCGCGGGGCGGGCGATGACGAATGGCCCGAGTTCCGCGGGCCGACCGGCCAGGGCATCTCGAGCGCACATGGCCTGCCGCTGCGGTGGAGCCCCCGCCAGAACGTCGCCTGGAAGCAAGCGATCCCGGGCCGAGGCTGGTCGTCCCCGGTCGTCTCCGACGGACGCGTTTACCTCACGACCAGCGTTCCGGTCTCCGCCGGCGCTCAAGGGGACCAGTCACTCCGCGCGCTATGCCTGGACGCCGATTCCGGCAAGATCCTCTGGAATAAGGAAGTCATCCGCGAGGACGGGCGCACGGCGCCGCGCATCCACAACAAGAACAGCCACGCCAGCCCCACGCCGCTCGTCGCCGACGGCCGGCTCTACGTGCATTTCGGCCATGAAGGGACCGCCTGCCTCGATCTCGCCGGCGAGATCCTCTGGACGAATACCGAGCTCTCGTATGCCCCGGTGCACGGCAATGGCGGGGCTCCCGTCCTTGTCGGCGACGCGCTTATCTTGAGCGGCGACGGCAGTGACAAGCAGTTCCTGGCCGCGCTCGACCGCAACACTGGCCGCGTGCTCTGGAAGGTGAACCGCAACACCGACGCGGCGAAGAAGTTCTCGTTTAGCACCCCGCTGGTGATCACCGTCAACCAGCGGAAGCAGGTGATCAGCCCCGGCAGCAACGTCGTGACGGCATACGACCCGATCACCGGGGCGGAGATCTGGCAGGTGCGCTACGAAGGCTACTCGGTGATCCCGCGACCTGTTTACGCGCACGGGCTCGTGTTCGTCTGCACCGGCTACGACTCGCCGAGTCTGCTGGCCATCCGGCCCGACGGCATGGGGGACGTGACCGACACGCACGTGGCGTGGACGACGAGCCGCGCCGTGCCGCACACGCCGTCCCTGCTCGTGGTCGACGACGGCCTGTACATGGTTTCCGACAACGGCGTGGCGAGCTGCCTGGACGCCGTGACCGGCGAGCTGCGCTGGCGCAACCGCATTGGCGGCAATTACTCGGCTTCTCCCCTCTATGCCGACGGGCGCATTTACTTCCAGAACGAAGAGGGGACCGCGGTGGTGATTCGGCCCGGCAACAAGTTTGTCGAACTGGCGCGCAACGCGCTCGGTGAGCGCAGTCTGGCGTCGTACGCGGCGGTGGATGGAAGCCTGTTCATCCGCACCGAGCAGAACCTTTATCGCATCGGATCGCCCGGCGAGAAACCGGACGCCGGCGAGACGCCCGAGGGCGGCGCTGGACCATGAACCGCTCTCGTTTTGAAGAACCGAATGCGGAATGCTCTTGCCCGCCGCGGTGTCCCTGGTCCACTGCTTCACTCGGGCGTGTTGGCGGAGCTATCGCTGTCGTTCGCGTAGTCCGGGGGAGACCGGCGTGGGGAGCTCAATCGCAAGCCGCAGCGGGGCGGGAGCGACCACTCCCGCGTCCTAGGGCCCGCGAAAAAATAACTTGTACGAATGGACCTACGAATGGAGCGACTGCGCGATCCAAGGCCCGTGACGACGTGCGCGACAAGCTCGGAGCGACCACGAGCTTCGTGCAGGGAGCTCGCCCGCAGTTGCTCCATTTCCGGCCGGCTCACGCGGCCGGGCCAGCTTTGAAAGAGAGAATCCGCCGAGCTTCATGGTCGTTTGGGTCGGGCGACGTGAAGCACACTCCACACTCCATCCGCGGCGAATTCTCTCTTTCAAGTGGGTCCATTGGTCAAGTTATTTTTGCGCGGGCCCCTAGTGTTGTTTCACCTCGCGGATATCCGGCGACCTGGCGAGCGTGAACAGCACGACCTCCTCGCCCGTGACGGTGCTTATGTCATGGTGCAGGCTCAGCACCTTGACGCCGGTGACGTCGTGGACCATCGCTTCCATGATCGGCCGCGCCGTTTCGATGAGCTCGGTCCGCACCTGCTTGAGCAGGCCCCTCCCCTTCTCGGGCGGAACCGACTTCACGAGGTGCCGCTCGGCCGAGGTCAGAACGCCGACCAGACGCACCACGAGGAGGTCACCGATGAGGTGGGTGGCAATGTGCTTGGGTCCTCGGCCCATGTGCTCCTGCTCGAATCGCGTGATCCCCTCACAGATGGCGGCTTCGATCTCTCCGCGCGTTTTCATAGAAAGCTCCGTGTGCTCCCATGCGCAGGGCATCGCGTGGGCGATCGGCGTGGCCAAGCACGGTGGATGCCCGAATGATTGGGGAGCCATCGCAACAGGCTAACGTGAGCTACCGGTCTCTGGCAATTCTTCCTGGTACGCCGCGCCCCCCTGTTCGGGCAGGGATGGCCGTTGGGACCTCTGGCCGCACCGATCGGCCCAGGCGACTAGAGCCAGCGGGTCGTGCCGGGCAGGTTTGGTTGGGCGCGTTTCATGAATTCACTTGTTTTCTTCTTTCTCAGCCGCTACTGTGCCTGAGCGTGTGGAGCCGCTTCAGAGTTCGCATCGGCTCCGCCACAGCGTTCGAAGTCGGATGACTGGATGAAGGGCAACCCGGGCATGCCCGGGGGGCTCGTCGACGAGTAAGCCGACGTGGTGGGATACCTTCGTGGTGTTCCCCCACGTCGGCTTTTTTTGGGGGTTACGGCGGCGCGTTGCCCCAAAAATCGGTTGTCGTAACCGAAACGGGCGCGGGAATGCGGGAGTATCTGGCTCGCCGGCAGCGCAGGTGCCGGTGCGCAGGGCCGGCGCGGACCAGACGAATCAGGGATGAGGGCGGAGTTTCTACCATGTCAGAAAGAAGCTGGGAATCGATGGCGCTCGGACGCTCCGACGCGTGCGAGCGGCTCCAGCCTTGCGTGGAGGCCCTCGGGGCGTCGCAGCAGCGGGGCGCGACCGAGTGCACCCCTGCCCGCGGAAGGACGCTTCGCGTTTTGGTTGTTGATGACAACAGAGACGCGGCCGACACCTTATCCATGCTGGTCGGGGCGTGGGGCTACGATGTCCGGTTGGCCTACGCCGGAGCCGCGGCGCTCCACATGATGCCTCCTTATCGACCCCATGTCCTGCTGCTGGATGTTGGGATGCCAGACGTGACGGGTTGCGATGTGGCGCAGCAACTCCGCCGGGATGATCGCTTTAAGGATACCTTCCTCGTCGCGATCACGGGGTATGCAGATCAATCGCACCAGCGGCTCTGCGAGCAAGCGGGGTTTGATCGTTATTTAATCAAGCCCGTGGACCTTGGGGCCCTGGAACGCCTGCTGCTGGTCCAGCAAAGAGAGGCGGGAATAATGCCAAGGGCGCGAGGCGTATGGGATTGCTTTTCCCGATTGCAGCTCTATGATACAGGTGGGAGCGGAGGGACGACGGCTCCGTTTGCTGGACGCTGAGGTCGGATGACTAGATGAAGGGCAACCCGGCCGTGCCGGGGGGCTCGTTGACGAGTAAACCGACGCGGCCGAACACCACAACGTGTTCGGCCGCGTCGGTTTTTTTTTGGATGGGGTGGCGCGAGCCCGCGACACTCATCGGGACGGACCCAATGGACAAGTTCAAGTCATCCATGGCGCAACAGGTCGCCCTGGCGGCGATCGATTTCGAGGAACAAAGGACCGGCCGCGCGCCCGAGTCCGTTGCAGCGGTCATGAGCGATGAGACGCTGGTGATCACGCTGCACGCGGCCCTGTCTCCGGCCGAAAAGGCCCTTGCCCGGACACCGGAAGGCGCCGCTCAGGTGCAGGAGCTTCACCGGCAACTGTTCAACGACTCCGGCGACTCGCTGCGCCAGGCGATCAAGCGAATCACCGGCGTCGACGTGCGCGAAGCCGCCGTGGAAATCGATACGACGACGGGGACCGTGCTCAAGGCGTTCACGACCGGCACCATAGTGCAGGTGTTCCTGCTCGCCGGTAAGGTAGCTGCGGAATCCTGGAGTAACAATGGACGAGACGGTCGTCATGAGAACGGCAGTAGAAGGAAGCGTGAAGATTCTCCATCAGGGAAGGCTGGTGTGTCGTGAACAGTTGTTGCGAACCCGTTGGGGGCTTGTCCCGTCCCCTCGCCCGGAAGTGGTCTCGCCCGGCGCGGTCCGAGGGCGTTCGGACGGAGGAAGCCATCGTCGCGGAGGTTCTGGTCGCGGAGGATCTGGTCGCGGCGGATCTGGTCGCCGACGTTCTGGTCGCTGAGGTTCTGCTCGAGCAGGATCTGGTCGCGGAGGATCTGCTCGAGCAGGATCTGGTCGCGGCGGATCTGGTCGAGCGGGTTCTGGTCGAGGGGGTTCTGGTCGCGGCGGTTCTGGTCGAGGAGGTTCTGGTTCGTGACGTGCGAGCGGACCTGACGCCGTCCGACATGGTGGAACGCAAACTGATGCACGCGTTGAACGGCGCGCCGCACATGGTCAGCCAGATGCGGACGGCCGCGTGCCAGAATGCCTTCTGGGTCATCGGGCGTGGCAACCAACGCGCCTCGATGGCGCCGCTTACCGCGTGAATGATGTCTTGAGTTGTTTAAGCACGGCCCCTGCTGGTAATTCGCCCATGGGGCGCAGCCTTTCGAAGGAGATCCTGACCATGTTACAGCTAGCTATCTCTTGCCTCATCATCGCTCTGGTCGCTGCCCTGTTTGGTTTTGGAGTTGTTTCAAGCTCCTTCATGGCAGTGGCGAAGATCCTCTTCCTTGTCTTCCTGGTTCTCGCCGTGCTGTCTTTCTTGGGACACGGCTTCCGGAGGCGTCCTTTCTGGGGATAACGCGTGCTGGCTGTCCTCGCCAGTGCGGTCGGATGAGACACGAAACCAGGTGGTCGGCCACAAGGAATTCGCCAGAACCCTATGGTGGCCCGCGACGAAATGGCCTGGTCAAGGAAAGCGGCGAACGGATGTTTTACCCTTCGACAAAAGGATCGCTTGCTGTCGAGCCCGAGCCACAGACCATCGATCCTCAGGCTGAGGATCGATGGGGTGACGATGGCGGCCCTGGGCCAAGCGCGATCGCGATGCCGGCTGCCGTGGGGCCGCATGCACCGCTTGCCCGTTCCAAGCCGCGTCTGAACTGGCTCCCCATCCTCTGGGTTGGGGCGATCCATGCGGGGGTCGTTTTCGCGCCGTTTACGTTCCGCTGGTCGGGACTGGTGGTTTGCCTGGTTCTTTACGTGTTCACGTGTGCGGGCGTGAACGTGGGATTCCACCGGCTGCTCACTCACCGAAGTTTTCAGACACCCAGGCTGGTGGAGTACCTCCTGACCACGCTGGGATCTCTCGCCGGTCAGGGGGGAGTCCTGCAGTGGGTGGCGACCCACCGTGCGCACCATGCCCACGCCGACGAGGAAGGCGATCCGCACAGCCCACGCGACGGAGCCTGGTGGGCGCACATGCTGTGGTGGATGCCGTTCGATCGGGTTCTGGACGTCGCCGCGCACCGCCTGTGTTACGTCAAGGATCTGGCGAAGGATCCGGTGCATCGCTTTCTGGATCACTGCCAGGTCCCCTTGACCCTGGTGCTCGCCGTGATGCTCTTTGGGTTCGGCCAGGCCTGGGGCGGCGCCGGGCTGTCATGGCTCGTCTGGGGGATCTTCGTCCGCATGACGCTGACCTACCACGTGACCTGGTTGGTCAACAGCGCCACGCACATGTGGGGTTACAGGACGTACGAAACCAGAGATCGCTCGACGAATCTCTGGTGGGTGGCTTTGCTCAGCTTCGGTGAGGGCTGGCATAACAACCACCATGCCTTTCCCCGGTCGGCGCGGCACGGCCTGCGCTGGTGGGAGTTGGACATCACTTACTGGATGATCCGCCTGATGGCGCTTGTGCGGCTTGCCCGCCGTGTCCAGATGCCCCAGCGGGCGTCCGCGAGCTGAGGGTGCCCCCCATGGTAGCGAGCGGTGAAAGGATCCCCTCCCGCGTCATCCGGTGACCGGTGAGCAGACGGCCGCGCGGGGATCGCAAGGGGAGATTCAAACGATGCAGGTGCAATTCAAAATATTCGAAAGCTCATTCCAATCGTGGCACGCGCTGTTTACGGAAGCAGCGGAGTTCGCCAGCCACGTGGACCGATTGATTTCCATCTCGCATTCCCACGCGGGGCCGGGGCTCGGCGGCATGGGCGTTGTCACCGTGTGGTACTGCACCGAGAACAGCGCGTCGGACGGCGGACAAACCTTATCCACCATGCGCCGCCCGGTCGAATTGGAGCCGGCATCCGATGATGACGCGCAAGAAGACGAGGCGTCGCTCTCGTTGGCCGAGCCGAGAAACGCAACCGTACGTGGGGCTCCCAACTTCGGGAAAACACTATCGTTGGGCTCGAAAGCCTGACCGAAAGGGGAGCTTCCATGCTGCATCCTGCTCTGTGCATTTAAGGAGCTTTCACGATGCTGGTGTTAACCCGGAAGAGCCAGGAGTCGGTCGTTGTCGGTGGATCGGAGTCCGGCGAGCCGGTGGTGACCGTTACCGTGCTCGATATCCGAGGCGACAAGGTGAGGCTGGGTTTCGAGGGCAGTCGCGCTGTGCCCGTGCATCGTCTCGAGGTCTGGGAACGAATTCGTCGCGGCAACGGCGCGCCCGGTGACCCAGCCGGTGACATCGTGACGCCCGTTGCGTGACGGGTTGCGCGCACAGAGCGAGCAAGGAAGGGGGCTCTCGTGAACAGCGGAGCTGTTGCGCAACCGCCGTTGCGCGTCCGAAGACTCGTACGCGTTCTGATTGCCGATTCGGACCAGTCGCTGCTGCGTGTGTACCGAGAGCTCCTTCCCCAGGCCATTTTTGAAGTGATGACCGCATCGAGCGGGCTGGAGTGCGTTGCCCGCCTGCGCGAGAGGGTCCCGAACGTGCTGGTGCTCGAGCCACAGCTGCCGTGGGGCGGGGGGGATGGGGTTCTGGCTACGATGCGTGGTATGCCCGACTTGGCCGCCGTGCCCGTGATGATCCTCACGTCATGCCGGGATCGTCGCGTTCTGGACCGCGTAGCGCCGTTCCCGATATGCGACTATCAGGTCAAACCCGTGCCGCCTGATCGGCTGGCGCTGCGGATCCACGGCGTACTCGCTCAGCGCCGGCTCACGACAAGGCGGGCCGAGCACAACCGTCGCCTGGAGCGTCTGATCGACCGCCGCACTGACGGCCGCGTCCACTGCCTCCATGTGACAACCATGGACGGGAGGACGGTCGTGCACGGTCGCTCCAGCTCCTACTACGTTCGTGAATTAGCGATCGCCGCCGTGCTGGCAGCGTGTGAGACTGCCGGCGGTCGCTGTGAGGGTGTGCTCATCGATATTGATGTGTTCGGGAGCTGATAGACTGGTAAGAGGGATAGGGTCATTTCTCCGCCACGCGGACGTGCAGGCGGGCGGTCGCCTTGTACCCATGGGCATCGGTTCGCTCCACCCGGACCAGGTAGTGGCCGGGCTTTTCGTAGCGGTGCTTGGTCACCGCGTACCCGTCCTTCGCGTGCTGCTCCACGTTGCCGTCGGACCGCGTCGTGACCGCCGGGCTCCCATCGCCGAAGTCCCAGCTCTCCTCGCCGTGCGTCGTGCCGAAGCTGCGGACCTTGAACGTGACCTCGTCCCCCGGCCGGACCCCGAAGCTCGGGGCGTAGGCGGGGTGAATGGAAGCGGGAAGGGTATCGAGCTGCGCGGGGTCCAGAATCTGCACCACCGCGAAGTCGTAGTCGGTCGCTCCCGCCGCATCGACGACCTTGAGGATTTCGCTGTAGCAACCGGGCCGGTCATAACGGCGGTGGACAACCGGGCCGGTGGCCGTGGTGCCGTCCGTGCAGGTCCATTCGTAACGCACGATCTCCCGCGCGGCACTCCAGGACCGCGATCCGTCGAGAACCACGTCGTCTCCCACGGCGGCGAGCTGGTGCGGGCGGGCGACGGCGATGAGCGGGGGAGCGTGTTCAGCCACGTAGGCTTCCCAGAGAAGCGCATACCCCTCCTGGACGCCCCATTTTCCGGACGGCTGGCGGCTGAAGATGTCGAAGTGCAGGTGCGACCAACCGCCGCTCCCCCCTTCCTTGCCCAGCACGCCGATCGGCTGCCCCAGGCGGACGGTTGCGCCGAGCTTGACGGCCGGGTCGATGGTCATCAGGTGGCTGTAGCGGTAGTACCATCCCTGGTTATCGAGCAGGTACACCACGTCGTAGCGCGGCGCGACCGGCGTGTCCTCGTAGCCGGGTAGCCGGTCGGTGCCGCGCGAGACGACCTGCCCGTCCGTGGCCGCGGTCACCTCGGCGAGTCCTTCCGGACCACCCATGTCGAGCCCGTAATGGTAGTAGATCTTGCGCAGCGACGGCCGCTCGACGCCGTCGACGTACACCGGCTCGTTTGCCATCTGGGTCGCCGAGGCGAACCAGCGTTGCTTCAGCGGGTAGCGGAATGTACCGGGTTCCTGGAGCGGCGACTGGGCCGGCCAGAGGCGGAGCCGGGCGTCCTTTTCGAGCCCCCACACGTCGCTCTCCGCGTTCGTGCGGTAGCCGTGCGTTACCGGGCAGTCGATGCGCACGCCGGCGACCGAGACGGGCAGGCGGTAGTTGCCCGAGCCGAGCGTCAAGCGCTCACCGTTGACCTCCACGTCGGCTTCGGCCGATCGGATGGCCGCACGGATTGCGTCGCGCGACTCGCGGACGTCGAGTAACCGGACGGTCGCTCGGGTTCCGTCGCACAGCTCGACGGTGGCCGATTCACCGACGGCCAGGTCGACCGCGCGCAGGAGCGGCTGGCGCGCGGGCTCGGGGGGCTGGGCGAGCACGGGGATGGCGGCGAGCCACGCAGCGGCAAGGCGAATCACGAGCCGGTGCACCATGAACTCCTGGGCGGTTACGGATTCGGTCGCACGGTGAGCCAGAGGTCGGGGGTCGTGGCGGTAGAGTCGGGAATCGTGGCGACTGCGCTGCGCGAGCGGCGTGGCTCGCCGGCCGATGTGCCGACGATGCGCAGCGGCACGGAGAAGGGGCCTTTCGCCGCGGAGAGGTTGAGCGTGACCGACTTGGCCGTGTCGCCGCTGGCCAGCGACTTCACCGGCCCGACGGATACCCCTTCGGGGAGACCGCTGGCGGTGATCTCAATCTCTTCGTTGAATGGCGCGCCGGGACTGCCACGGTCACCGCCGCGATTGCCGCGGCCACCGCGCCCGCTGCCGCCGCCGCGCTCGCCGCGCGGCGTGCGATCCACCGTGACCGGTATCTCGAGCGGCTTGCCGGGCGTGACCACGAACGAGTCGGCGGCGACCTTGAGCGCGTAGTCGGGCTCGGCGAGCGCCGCGCGCAGGCGGTACACGTAGCGGTCGCCTCCCATCGCGTGCAGGTCGCGCACAAGAAGCCGGTAGTCGCCGTCCGCGGGCACCGCGAACGCGAGCTCGGGGTCGCGGTCCCCCGTGCTGCTGTCGTCCACCTCTACCAGGCTCTTGCCCGCGGAATCGGTCACGCGCAGCAGCGGGTCGGCGGGAAAACCGAGCGCTCGGGACTCGACCCGGAAGATCAGGTTCTCCCCCTTGGCGGCGTGGAAGCCGAACGCGTGGACCGCCCGTGGCTTGTCCAGGCGACCGGTCACGGTGACCGGCAGGGTGATCGCCTGCGGATGCTCGGCATCGTTCGGCACCTGCACGACCGCGGTCGCGTTGGCCTCGCGTCGCACCGAGACGGTGCTGGCGATGTCGGCATGGAAGAGCGTGACCACATCACCGGCCGGCCCCGGCTCGACGGCCGCTTCGCGTGCCGCGTCGGGGATGTTCCAGCCGACCAGCTGCACGCGGCCCGGCTCGGCGTGCGGCACGGCGAGAGGGTACGCGTGCTCCGCGAAGCCGCCGGTGGTCAGCGTGAGGCGATAGAGGTAGTCCGCGCCGCCGGCAAAGCCGATGGTGCTGTTGGCGGTGGCCGGGAACGCGAACACGCGGACGAGAAACGTGCCGTCCGCGGGGACTCGAAAAATGATCTGTGGGTCCAGGTCGTGGTAGTCGTCGTTCTGCTCGAGCACGAAGCCGCTGGACGAGACGATCTGCAGGCTGGCGTCCATGGGTGACCCGAGCGTTCGGTGCGCGTCCACCGATGCGACCAGCGTCTGGCCTTTCTGAAGCGAGACGGCAAACGTGTCCACGTCCCCCGCCTTGCCGAGCTGTCCGTTCACGACCAGCGCGGACGACGGCAAAAGCTGCGGCTTGCGAAAGTCGTCGTTGGGCTCCGTCTCGACAACTTCCGGGAGCGTGCCGATGACGAACGATCGGGGCGCCGAGGCCCCCTCGTCATCGTAGAGCCGGATCCAGGCCCGGCCCGCCGCCGCGTCGGGAGCGATGCGGACGGTCAGCTTTCCCTTCTCTTCGGCCGCGCTCACTTCGATCCCCGGCCGGTCGGCCCAGCCACGCACCGGCCAGTTCGCGAAGCTGCCGGTCGCGCTGACCGTGGTCGTCTGGCCGCGCTGGGCGCCGGGCGGAAAGAACCGCTCCACCTTGGGCGGCGCGGCGAAGGCCAGGGACGAGCCCAGGGCGATCCAAGCGGCAAGCGCAGAAAGGAAAAAGCAACGGAGTCGTGGCATGAGGAGACTCTAATTCGCACCTAGATCCTTCGCTTGGTTCGTGCCTCGCCGTGCTCAGGATGACAACGCCGCGGCGGCTCAGCACCCGGGCTACGGTTCGGCGCGGGTCT
>JBGPMX010000032.1:0-15120 GCA_041487215.1 Planctomycetia bacterium
CCGCTTCCGCCATTACGTGCTCGCCACCGTGCGCGACAAGGAGATCAAGCTCGCCCTGATCCGGCTCGGTGGAGTCATGAGCCCCGACGTCGTGCTCGAGGACGAGCTGCCGGGCATCCGGCTGCTGCCGGATGCGTGCGCACTCTACGCGGAGGGGGAAGCGGGCGCGACGAAGATGCGGCTCGCATTCCGGAATCCTCTGACCCGGCCCGTCCAGCTCGAGCTGGAGCAGGCATCCGCCGCACCCCGCGCACTTGCCAGGCCACCGCTCTGGCGCTGGCAAGCCGAGTCGCTGGCGGCCGGCGAGCTGCTCAACCGGCCGCTGGACGCGCCCGCTCAGGCGGCTTCGGCCGGGCAAGGGGCCGGGCGCGAGTACCGCGCCGTCTTCCGCTTCACGAACGGCCGCGGCGAATCCGAGGCGCTCGACTTTTCCATCGAGCCGCGCACGGTGCGCAGCCTCTCCGCCGCACCCGCCCCGCGCGAGCTGTCCATCGACGGCGACCTTTCCGAATGGAAGGAATCCCACTGGCAGGACATCTCAGCCGCCGAACAGATCACGCTCGGCCCCGCGAGCTGGAAGGGCGCGGCGGACCTCTCCGCGCGGTTCGCCGTCTCGTACGACGCCGCCAACGCCTGCTTCGGTGTCCGAGTGGAGGATGACCACGTGGCGTTCCACACGGCGATCACCGAAGGGGATGGCGTCGAACTCTACCTGGCGGCGCCGGGGAACGGGGAGATCAGCTTTCCGGGGGACAAGGACTGGCACCGGCTTGTCGTCGCCCCGTTCAGCGCGGCCGGCACGTCGCCGGGCGAGACGGCCGGGCCGGCTCGCGTGCAACAGTACGGCGCGCAGCCGCTCACCGTCCGCGCCGCCTACCGCCGTGACGACAAGGGGTATTGCATCGAGCTGGCCATGCCGCTCCGCGAGCTCGGCTGGTCCGACAGGGGCGATGCGCAAAACCAGCTGGACGTAGCCGTCAACGACCGGGACCTCGGCCCGCGGCGCGAGAAGCAGCTGGCCTGGTCGGGCACCGAGCGGGATCCGTTCGCTTCGCGCTATTACGGCCGCCTGCGCTTTGCGGCGCCGTGATCCGTCTGGCCCGCCACTCCGTGGCCGTCATCTGAACGCGGCCCGCCACTCCGTGGCGGTAACCTGATCCGCCACCGAGTGGTGAGCCACACTCGATCACGGCATCAGTCGGCGTTTGCCTTTGCGAGCCTCTCTTCCCAGAACCGCCGCGCCGCCGTGTGGTACGCCAGCACTTCGTCTTTCTGTACCGGGTCGTCCAGCTGAACGCGGTCCATCCGCTGCGCGATCCAGTCCAGAAAGAACCGCACCGAGGACCGGCTGATGCGCTGCCTGACATCGCCGATCTCGACGTAGAAGGGCGCCGTCGCGGCAAAGCGGAAAGTCTTGGGATTGTCCGCGATCGCGCGTACGAGCATCCAGCCACTCTCCCGAAACCGTAGCTTGCCCAGTGACCCGGTTCGGAGCCACTCGTCGTAGGGGACGCTGCGCTCCACGCGTCCGTTCAGGATGATCTCCAGGGCACGAACGGGATCGCGCCCGGCGAGGGCGGCCCGGATGTCCAGCACCACCTCGTTGCCGGCCGGTGCGGCAAAGACGTGCCCCGGTAGCTCGCCGTTGGCGCGGACACGCAGGAGCGGCCCGTTGGTCACGAACGAGCGGCCGGCCCGCAGCCCGTCCCACCACTTCTCGTAAGAGAGCTCTCCGTCCAGGTGCACGTACACCCGGTTGTAACCCACCGGATTGGGCAGAACGCCGGAAGCGCTGCCGGCCGACGGCGGGATGTGCAGGCCGGCGTTCAGGATGTGGTAGTAGATCTCCTGCGTCCAGAAGCCGTTGCCGAGCGGCGCGGCCAGCCGGCGTTCGTCGCGTGGCTTGCCCCACGCTTCGTTCTCGAACATCTGGCTGCGGCACATGTGGTTGTTGGCCAGACCGATCGAGTCCACCTGGCCGCTGGCCAGCCAGACCGGTACGTCCCACCAGAAGGGCTTCTCGATGTCGACCCAGACGCTCGGGCGCTGCCGTGCCATGGCCAGGAACTTCATCGGCGAAGGATACTCGCGGCCCGCGGCGGTGATGGGCAGCGGTTCAGCGAGATTGAAGAAGAGCAACGCGCCGCCCTCGCGTTCGTCCTCTCCGCCCATCACGTGGTAATAACGGTCTCCGGCAAGCCCATGGAGCAGCGTGGCGGGCAGCGGTTTCCCGGACCACAGGTTCCGGTTGTTCCACCAGGTGATTACCGGGGCGACATGCAGGTCCTCGGCCTCCATCAGGAGCGGGATCTCGTCGATCGGCCGGTGCACGTGCAGCTCGCCGGACCACCACCCGTCGCGCGCAAGTTCGACGAGCCGCTTCAGTTCCAGCTCGACTCGCGTGGGCGCGTCTTCGCGGACAAGGAAGCGGCCGGCCACCGCGGTGTACTCGGGCCCGCGCTCGACTTCGTAGCTGTACTCGCCGGGCGGCAGCTCCAGCTCCGCGCCGCCCGGGCAGACAAAATGGTCGTGCCAGAAGGGCAACGAGCCGGCTCGTTGCGGCTTGCCCTGACTGTCCTTCAGGTGCACCCGGCACGCCACCGGCTGGTGCGTAGCCTGATCCTCGATCCTGAGTTGAACGTTCCCGGCGTTCACCGGATAGGAAAGCAGCAAGGCGAGCGCGAATCCGATCGTGGCAGGAAGAAGGCGAGCGAACGGCATAGGTACCCCCGGGGAAAGGTCAGGAGCCGTAAGGCTACCAAACGAGAGTATCAAGCGGCGACGTCCTTGCGGTCCGCGTTTTGTTGTTTCCACAGCGCACGCGGGATACTCTGCTGGATACCTCCCTAACCACAAACACGCTCCTCGTTGCGGGGGAACCAGGGCATGAGCAGTTCCATGGCCACTCGCCTGACCACCGCTCGTCATGCGGATCGGAGGTGCTCGGTGCTGGGAGCGGCGCTTCACCGGCGGCAATTCTTGGTCACGATGGCGTCACTGATCCCCGGCCTTGCCGCCGCAGCCGGCGAGCGAGAGCTGGTCGACATGCCCTATTTCCGGGTAACGCCCGAGAACCAGGGCTATCTATCCGCACGGCGGCTCTGCACGAAACCTGTCGTGCTCTGGACGTATTCCCCACCCGGATCCGGTCGTGCAGAAAGCCCCAGCCCGCATTGCCCGATCGTTTATGAGGGTGTGGTCTACGCGTGCGATAACTCCGGGATTGTGCACGCGCTGCGAGCGCGCGACGGCGCAGTGGTGTGGCGTAGGGATCACGGACACGGACAGTTGTTCACGGCTCCTACGGTAATCGGCGCTCGGCTTTACTTCACCTGTAAACAGAGGATTGTGGCGATGGCGCGCAGCGACGGATCATTGCTCTGGGAGCATGGTGTTGTGTCCGGAGCGATCGAGTCCGCCCCGGTTCCTTCGGCAACACTGGTTTTCGCCGGCGGCGCGGATGGACGGGTGCACGCGATCGACGTGGAAACCGGAAAGCCCAGTTGGGAGCACGACGTGCTGGCCGATAAACCCCCGCCGCCAAGCGCCGAATTCGACGAAAAGCACGCGCTCAACGGGGGCAGCGAGCGGGCCCGACTGCGCACCGCGTGCACCGACGCCGCCACACTCTACCAACCGATCTTCGATCAGTCCCGCGTCGTGGCCATCGACTGCGCCACGGGGAAACGCCGCTGGTCGTTCCAGGCGGGGGGCTGGATCTATGGAGAACCCACCGTGACCGACAACCAAGTCTTCGTCGGTAGCCAGGACAAGATGTTCTACTGCCTCGATAAACGCACGGGCGCCGTCGTGTGGAAGTTCGCCACCGGGTCCAGGATCGAGGCCGGGTGTGCGGTGCGCAACAACTCGGTCTTCTTCGGCTCGTGCGACAAACGGTTCTACTGCGTCGGCACGAACACGGGGAAACTGGTGTGGTCGTACGAGACGGAAGGGGTCATTTATTCCTCCCCGCTGGTCTCGGACGACGCGGTCTATTTCGGCTCGTTCGACGGTTACCTCTACGCGTTGGACATCGCCACCGGTGCGCTGGTGTGGCGTATCGCACCGTTCGAGGATTCCGAAGTCGATTCCACGCCGTGCACGGACGGCGCACGGCTCTTCTTCACGACCCGGCCGCGTGGCAGATCGCAGGGCGTCTCGGCGCTCGTCGCGGTCGGCGATAGCGATCTCAAGGAGTGAGGTGGTTCAGAACGCGAACGGCCCTTCGCGGACGAACTGCGCCACCGGCTTGCGCCCGGAAACCTTCTCGCGCTCACGCAGCTCGGGCGGCAGATCGTCCGGATCGCCCGGCCGGCCGATCGCGATCATCGCCTCGACGTCGTAATCGTCCGGGACATGCAGGTCGGTGCGCGCCTTGCCGCGGTCAAAGCCGGCCATGCCGTGCACGACCAGCCGCATCGCGCTGCCCTGGAGCGCCAGGTTTTCGAAGGCGGCGCCCGTGTCGAACGTGTGCACCGGGTTGGGCCGGCCGTTTCGTTCGAAGACTTTGTGCGACAGTACCACGACGAGCACCGCCGCGCGCTGGCACCATGCCTTGTTCGCATCCATCAGCAGATCAAAGAATGCCGGCCAGTGCGCCGAGTCACGCCTGGCAAAAAGGAATCGCCATTCCTGCTCGTTGTAGGTCGACGGTGCCCACCTCGCCGCTTCGAAGACCGTCATCAGCTCATCATCACGAATCGGCTCGCCGCTCATCGCGCGCGGTGACCAACGTTTGAGAAAGATCAGCTCGATCGGTTTGTCCGGGCGACGGTGTTCCAGTGGGTCCGGGAGTGTGCTCATGGCATGAGACCTCTAGGTTGGGGCGTGTTGGCGATCTCCAAAGACCTGCTGACCCGGCTCAGGCGGGCACGGCTCAGGGCAAGATCTGTTCCGGGCTCTGCGCGTGGCGCGCAAACGCCTCGGCCAGTTTGCAGCCATGCTCGAGCCCGCGAAAGTGGTTCATCTCGTCATGACGCGCGTAAAAATCGGCGGGGTTCTGGCTCTGGTGCGCAAAGCACGCGGCCCGCTTCCGCTCTTCCGTCCGGATAATATCCACGTAGTGCGTGGGGCGAAAGTGCTGCGTCTGCGTACCCGTCATCACCTCGAAGTAGAAGATCGCCAACCGGCGACCAGTGGCTGTGCGGTGTGACGGCGCCGCCAGAATAGTGCGAACCGGGCTGCTTCGCAAATCGGCAGTACCGGTCTGCCGAGAGCGGCCGACCGACCAGGCACCGCAGCGCTCGTCTGTTTCAGAGGGATGACCGCGCGGCGATGCCGTCCGGATGGGGATGCGGCAGATCGCAGGAGATCGTTATTCCGTCGGCCCGCCGGGCGCGCCGCTGGGTATGGCGGCGGCTGCCGACGGCACCGCGCCGAGTGCGTCCGTCAACAACAAGCCCTGGATAGCGACCGTGCCTTGACGCAACTCCGCGAGCGCGCGGACGTAAGCCAGACTCGCCTGCGCCAGGGTGCGCTGCGCCGTGAGAACCTGCAGATAGCCGAATTCCCCCCGCCGGTACCCCTCGGTGGTGAGCGCCAACACCACCTGCGACCGAGCGATGATCTGTGGGTGGTCATCGATCGCCGCCTGGAGGTCGTCGCCGCGGAGCGTCAGGAGCCGCGCGATCTCCGCGTCGGGGATCGGCGCACCGTAACGCTCGACTTGCTCGAGCGCGGTGCGGTAGCGCGCAAAAGCCGATGCGAATCGCTCCGTGATCGAGAGCTTCACTCGATCCACTTCACGCTGGGCGCGGAGCAGCTCGGATTCGGCGGCCAGGATGTTTCCCTGGTTCCGATTGCGCAGCGGCAATGGGGCGCTGATGGCCACACCCGTGATCTGGTCGCGACTGGCGAAGTCGTACTGTGTGCTCGCCTGCACCGTGAGATTCGGCCGCGGTTCGACGCGTGCGCGCTCGAGCGCCGCCTGGGCGCGCTGAACGCCGGCCAGGGCGATCTGCAGCTCCGGGCTTTGCGCGAGGATAGCGTCGAGGGCGTTCGCATCGAGCCCCGCGTCATGCTCTGCCAAATCGCCCGCGAGTGCCGCCGCTTGCAGGTCAGGTCTTCCGACGCTGGCGGCCAGCCGCTGCCAGGCGGCCCGGTACGCGTTCGCCGCGTTGGCGGCACTGATTCGAACCTGGTCCAGCTCAATCTGCGCCTGCAGCAGCTCCGTCTTGGTCGCCTCTCCGGCCCTCTCGCGCTCGCGCGCGATGCCGACGCCTTCGCCCGCCAGACGCACCAGCTGCTCGGTCAGCCCCATGGTGCGCTGCGCAGCAAGTGTCTCGTAGAACAGGGTCCGCACGCCGGTCAGGACGCGGAACAGCTGGGCCGCGGCTTCGAGCTGTGCCTGATCGCGTTCGTAGCCCGCGACGGCCTGCGCCAGGCGGAGCTTGTCGCGTCGCACAAACTCCTGGGAGACCGAGATGCCCTGCTGGCCGGCCCGCCCTTCGTTGCCTATCTCCGAGGCCACATAGCCGAGCGTGGGGTTGGGCCGGAGTGCGGCCTGGATCTGCCGGCCGCGGGCGGCCTCCACGGTCGCCGCTCTCTGCGCGAGCGTTGGGTTGTTCTCACGAGCCATCTGTTCCAGAGCGTCGAGAGTGAGCGCGGGCGGCGGCCCGATAGGCTCCGGCTCCGCTGTCTCCGCCGCGCGCACGGCAGGCGTCTGGGCCGCGGCGAGCAGGGCCCGGCGGGAACCTGCCTTGGGGGGGTCCGCGGCTTTCAGAATGCCCGCTTGCCACGCGACCGCCGTGGCAAGGAGCCAGCCGCCGGCCGCAACAGGTGGTCGTTTCCAACGAAGTCTCATGCAATCCTTCCCCCGCGGAACCCATGCACGCGCCGGCGCAGGCTATCGCTTATCGAATCCTATCGGCCATCCGCCGCCCCAGTCTCCAGTCTCCTCAAGCATGCAGCGGCTCGCCCCCAGGACGCACGCCGCGATTCGGCGCCGCGGGTCAGCCTGGAATCCGCCCGCTTTCTCCCTTAGCCTCACGGAGTGGGTATTCGGACACCCGGACATAACGCTGGACGCGGACCGGGAACGGCGGAGAGAATGGCACCTACCATGCGTACAAGTTATTTTTTCGCGGGCCCCAACCCCTGGTCTCTTTCACCCACCTGATGCGCGATGCACCGACCTAGCCCCTGCCGATCCGTATGGTTCCTCGTCGCGTTGCTCGTCGTTGTCGCATTCGGCGCGGTCACGCCGGCCCGAGCGGCGCGCGACCCGGAGCCGATCCCCGTCGACGGCCAGCCGGTCGCGGCGAATGCGCGGCGAGTGCTCCGGGCGCTCGAGTTCCTGGGCGCGCCGCTCGACGCTCGGACGGCCGACGCCGTCGAGGCCGCGGCCCGAGCGCGAGACGCCACAGCACTCCAGACACTGCTCGACCGGCACGTGCTCTTCATCGTGAGCATCAATCCGGAATCGCGCGTCAAGGTCGCGCGCGGGCCCGCGCGGGCCGAGCTCCAGCAAGCCGGTTTCACCCCGGTGCTGGTGAAGGTCGTGAACCAGAGCACGGTGACCAAGCCGCTGCGCATCCTGAGCCCGCAATCGGGCCCCGTGTACGCGGGTGTCGCCGAACTCAGCATGAAGCGCCAGGACCAGCCGCGGCTGCGCGAGAACGAAAACGTGCACGGAGACCCGGACCGCTTCCTGCACGTTGAGATGTTCTCGGATCCGCCGATGACCGCCGAGCTGAGCGGGCTCGCCGTGGAGTACTGCATCGCCCTGATCTATTCGAGCGAATCCGGCGAGCGCGAGGCGACGATCGGCTTTGATGTTGCGCAGGGGAACCAGGACCTCGGGTTTCGCGGCGAGCTGCCGCTGCTGTTCGCGGTTCGGCCGGCCATCGCCACCACGCTCGCCATCCGCGACTTCGACGGCCAGCGCACGGCGGCGCGTGTGGCGTTCCGCGACCACGCCGGCCGCGTCTGCCCACCGCAGCCCAAGCGGCTGGCACCCGACCTCTTCTTCCAGGAGCAGGTTTACCGCCGGGATGGCGATACGGTGCTGCTGCCGCCGGGCGAGCTGGTGATGCAGTCAAGCCGCGGACCGGAATACCGCGTGCTCGAGCGCACGGTCGCGATTCCCGCGGGTGGATCGGCGCGCATCGATATCCGGCTCGAGCGCTGGGTCAACCCCATGGACTACGGCTTCTACTGCGGTGATCACCACATCCACGCGGCCGGCTGCGCGCACTACACAAGCCCGACCGAGGGGGTGACTCCCGCCGACATGTTCCTCCAGGTCAAGGGGGAGGGGCTCAACGTCGGGTGTGTGCTGACCTGGGGACCGTGCTTCGACTTCCAGCGGCAGTTTTTCGAACCGAGCGTCGCCCGCGTGAGCGAGCCGCTCACCGTGCTCAAGTATGATCTCGAGATCAGCGGCTTCGGCTCCCAGGCGCTCGGCCACGTCTGCCTCCTGGACCTGCGTGATCAGAACTACCCCGGATCGGAGGGGACGAAGAGCAAGGGCTGGCCGAGCTGGACCACGCCGGTGCTGCGCTGGGCCAAAGCCCAGGGGGCCGTCACCGGCTACGCCCATTCGGCGAGCGGCCTGGAGGTCGTTCCGCGCGCCGCGGCGACCCGGCTCCTGGCCGCGTTCGACCGGGACGCCGACCAACGGCTCAGCGCCGACGAGGCCGCCACGGCCCTGCTGCCCGAGCCGTTCGCAACGGCCGACGCCGACCGAGACGGCCTGCTCTCGGAATCCGAGCTGACCCAGAGCATCGACCGGGCGTCCGACCGGCTGCCCAACCTGGCGGTCCCCGAGATGAACGGCGTCGGCGCCATGGAGATCTGCGTGAGCACGGCCGAGCGGGTATGCGACTTCATCAGCGCGATGGACACCCCGCGCATCGCCGAGTGGAACATGTGGTACCACATCCTGAACTGCGGTTTCCCGCTCCGGGTCAGCGGCGAGACGGACTTCCCCTGCATGAGCGGCACGCGGGTCGGCCAGGGCCGCGTCTATGTCCAGCTCGGCAAGACGGACCGGATCGACTTTGCCGCGTGGTGCGACGGCATCGCCCAGGGACGCTCGTACGTCTCCGACGGCTACGCGCACGCACTCGAGTTCACGGTGAACGGTGAACCGCCCGGGCCGAGCGAGGTGCCGCTGAGCCGGCCGGGCACCGTACGGGTCCACGCCAAAGTAGCCTTCGCCCCCGAAACCCCGCTCTCCGTCGCGCACGGCGCGGCCGACGCCGAGCCGCGCAAGCGCGTGCTGGGCGACACCGTGGTGCTCCACGGCCCGCGCACGAGCGCCGTGGCCAAAGGGGGAACACGCGTCGTCGAACTGGTCGTCAACGCCGTGCCGGTTGCCCACGCCGAAGTACCGGCCGACGGCCAGATCCACGAACTGAACTTCGCCGTCCCCATCGAGCGGAGCAGCTGGGTCGCACTGCGGCAGTTTCCACAACTGCACACCAATCCCGTCAACGTACGTGTGGCCGATAGGCCGATCCGCGTTTCGCGCTCGAGCGCCCTCTGGTGCATCGAAACCATTCGGCAACTCTGGCACAACCGCGGCAAGACGATTGCGGACGCCGAGCGTGAGGAAGCGAACCAAACATTCCTGAACGCCATCGAGGCCTACCGCCGAATCGCCGACGAGAGCCCGCAAGGAAGCTAGTACTCCGTCGCTGTTCGAAGGGCGGGCGAAAGGCTGTCATCCTGAGCGGAGCGAGGCACGAGCGCAGTGAAGGATCTCCGTGCCACGCAAAGAGATCGCCGGCACGCAATCACGACCGACTCGTTGCACGCGCTGTCCGGCCAAACCAAGACCCGAAAGGAAGCGTGCGCGTGAAACGAGTTCTCCTCGGATGCCTGTCCGCCCTGGCCGTCACCGCAACGATCGCGGTCTCCCGGAGCAGCTCCGATGTCGGCGTGCCGCCGGTCGCAGCGGCCCTGCGGGCGTTCGGGCCCATTCACCCGCGCATTTCCCCGCAGGGTGACACGATCGTTTTTTCCTACCAGGGCGCGCTCTGGCGCCTGCCGCGCAGCGGCGGAACGATGACACGGCTCAGCGATGGGGAAGGCTTCGATATCGAACCTGCCTGGTCGCCCGACGGTAAGTGGATTGCCTACATCAACAGCCGCAACTTCTCGAGCGGCGACCTGCGCATCATGAACGCCGAAGACGGCGCGCCGGTAACCCTGGCGGCCGTCCAGCACAGCAAGGCGCAGGCATCGAGCAAGCTCTCCTTCGATCCCAGCGGCCGGCGCGTGCTGGCAACTTTCACGCCCGAATCGGGCCAGCCCGAAGGCCTGTCGTGGTTCGACCTGGAGACGGGGGAGCTGAGTACCGTGCTCGATCCGCCGCGTGCCGTGCGACGCCCGGCCCTGTCACAGGACGGCAAGTGGATCGCTTTTGCGACGAACCAGGATGTGGCCGGGCAACAGGGCGGCAACGATGGCGCACAGGCCGACCTCTGGCGCGTTTCGAGCGACGGCGGCCGCCCGGAGCGCATCGCGCGCTGGCCGGCGCGGATCCACGACCTGGCATGGGAGGAGCGCGCGCCGTCCATGTACGTCACGAGCGACCTCGGCGCCGCGCCATACGACATCTGGAGAATTCTGCTTCCCCATCCGGAAAAGCACCCGCAACGGCTGACGTTCGGCCAGGCGGACGAGGACCGGCCGTCCGTCTCGCGCGATGGCCACTGGCTCGTTTACACCGATAACAACGAGGGGGCCACGGCGCTCGTCGTGCTGGATACGACCAACGGCGAACGAAATGTTGTCGCGGTCACAGGGCTGAACTTTCGGAAACCCATCGGGTCCGTCCGGCTCTCCATTCGCGAGAAGCCCGGAGACGACGGCACGGCGGCGCGCATCGCCATCCAGAGCAAGCATGCGGGCCAAGCCGATGGCAAGTTCTACGCACCGCCCGGCGCGCTGTATCGCATCGAGCGGACGACCCTGCACTTCTACGCTTACAAGATCGCCGAGTTGCAACTCCCGGCGGGCGACTACACGCTCCACGCATGGCATGGTCCGGAGTTCAGGGCGATTCACCGCGACTTCCGGGTCGAACCGGAGAAGATGATCGATCTTGCCGTCGAACTCGAACGCTGGACCGACTCCGCCGCCTTGCAGCTGTACTCGGGTGAGAACCACATCCACGCGAACTACGGTTATGGCGAGTGGTACAACACGCCGGAGTCCATGTGGCTCCAGTGCAAGGGCGAAGACCTGAGCGTATGCAACTTCATGGTTGCGAATTCGGACGGCGACGGGGTCTTCGACCGGCCGTTCTTTCGCGGCGAACCGGACCCGTGGTCCGATCCGCGCACGGTGCTCTACTGGAACCAGGAGTTCCGCAGCACGCTGTGGGGCCACATGACGCTGGTCAACCTACGGCAGGTCGTCGAGCCCGTGTTCACGGGCTTCAAGGACACGACGAACCCGTGGGACATTCCCACGAACGCGGACATCGCGGACCGCACGCACTGGCAGAACGGCCTGGTCAATTACACGCATACCGCTCAGAACGCTGCGGACCCCTACCTGGGCGCGTACACGGCCAAGGGCCTGCCGGTCGATGCGGCGCTCGGCAAGATCGACTCGATGGATCTGAACAACAGCTACGACGCGGCCGTGCCGCTCTGGTACCGGCTGCTGAACTGCGGCTTCCGCATTCCGGCCTCGGCCGGCACCGACTGCTTCTTGAATCGCATCCGCAGCCGCCTGCCCGGCTCGGACCGCGCCTACGTGCGGATTACCGGTCCGTTCTCCTACCAGGCATGGATCGATGGCCTGCGCGCCGGCCGCTCCTTCGTCAGCAACGGACCGATGCTCGAGTTTCGCGCCGACGACAAGGGGCTGGGCGAAACGATTTCGCTCGACGCGCCGCACCGCGCGCGGCTGGTTGCCCGGGCAACCGCGCAGTTTCCACTCGATCGCCTGGAGGTGGTCTGGAACGGCACGACGGTGGCACGCGGGAAGATCTCGGACGCGGGCCGGCGGGGCGAGATCGATCAGGATGTGCTGCTCGACCACAGCGGCTGGCTCGCGCTCGTGGCGTCCGGTCCCACGCACCCGGACGCTCCCGGCGGTCCGCAGTATGCGCATACGAGTCCGATCTACGTCGATCTCAAGGACCGTCCGACCACATCGCCGGCGGATGCCGAGTTCTTCCTGGCCTGGATCGATCGGCTTGCCGCCGCGTTCGGCGCGCGGGGCCGTGTGCCGAACCGGGAGCTCGAGGCTCACGTCGCGGGGCAGTTGGACGAGGCGCGGCGCAGGTTTCGCAAGATGGCCGGCACAGGACGATAATAGGCTGATATTCGCCCGCGCAGCGTCCCAGTGAAGCCTGACGCGCAAGCGAAGGGATTCCTGCGCTTGCGAGCGAGAGGCTTCAAGGGGGGAAATCCGTTGCTCAGGTTCACTCACCCGTCCCGTCGCCATGCGGAAGCGGCTCGAGCGGCAGGCGGACGGGCCGCCCCAGCCGCGCGCTGCGTGCGACCGCCTCGGTGAACTCCATGTAGCGGGCGCCGCTCTCGAAATCGGTGCGGGTCGGCCGGGGCCCGCCGCGAATCGCCTCGATGAAGTCCGCCTCGACCCGCCACCCCCCCGCCTTGTCCGCCGGCACCTCGATCTCGCGCAGACCCGAGTCACTCGCGCGTGCGCCCAAAATGCGATCCTCGGGGACGAGCAGGTATTTGAGCGTGCCCTGATCCCCGTAGAAATGGATCTGGCTGCCCGGTCCGAAGTGGGTCACGCCGCTCAGATGATAGAGCGCGACGGCTCCCCCCGGAATCTCGGTCAGCACGCGCACGCTGTCCGGCGTCTGGACGGGGCACATGGCCCCGCTCTCCGGATCACGGCGCTCCGGGGTGAAGACCCGCGCCTGCGCAAGCACCGCGTCGGGCTCGGGAATCCAACGCGTCAGTGTCTCGTGCAAAATTCCCAAGGTGAGCATGTTGACTCCGCTGAGCGCGCGCACCTGCCGCCAGTGCAGCGGCGTGTTCGAGTCCGCCAGAGCGTTCGTCGTACCCAGCACGACGACCTCGCGCAGGTCGCCGACGAACCCCGCTTCGAGGAGCTCGCGGACCACGCGATCGCCGCGCAGCCCAAACGGGCTCGGCACGACCTGCGTCACCAGCTCGGGATACCGGCGGCTCGCCTCGAGCATCTCGTGCGCCTCGCCGGCATCTCTTGCCATGCGGGCCTCGGTCAGCACGTGCTTGCCGGAGTCGAGCGCGGCAACAGTGATGGGGGCGTGCAGGTAGGGCCAGGTGCCGATCACCACGGCGTCGATATCGCGATCGGCGACGAGCTCCTGCCACGTGAGGTAGGTTTTCGGGATGCCGAATTCAGCCGCGGCCGCCGCGGTCGAGCGCGGGTGCCGGTTGCAGACCGCTGTGATCTCGACGCCGCCGCACGCCCGCAGCCCCGGCACGTGCCGCAGGCGGGTATTCGCGCCGAGTCCAACGATCCCTATGCGCACGACGTCGCTCGACATATGCTTGATCTCCCGGGCGGTGCGGTTACACAAGGAGCAGGTGATGTTCCAGATTCAGAACGGCTCGCTTCGACTCTTCCGCGTCGCCGGCATCGACGTTTTTCTGCACTGGTCATGGCTCGCCGTGGCGTACTTCCGCATCCAGTCTCGCTCGCTGCAGTACAGTAGTCTCTGGTGGAACGCCGCCGAGTATCTCACGGTGTTCGGCATCGTGCTGGTGCATGAATTTGGGCACGCACTCGCGTGCCGGCAGGTAGGCGGCACGGCCAACCGGATCGTGCTCTGGCCTCTGGGCGGGATCGCTTTCGTGCAACCGCCCCCACGCCCAGGAGCCTTTCTCTGGAGCATCGTGGCCGGACCGTTGGTTCATGTGTTGCTCCTGCCCTGCACGATCGGGCTGTGCTTGCTGAGCCTGCTCGCAGGCTGGCCGAATGCTGCGCCGGACCTTCACCTGTTCATCCTTGCCGTGGCGGCCATCAACGCCGGCTTGCTCGTCTTCAACCTGCTGCCGATCTATCCGCTCGATGGCGGGCAGATCGTGCGAGGCTTGCTGTGGTTCGTGGTGGGACGAGCGCGTAGCTTGCTGGTGGTAAGTATCATCGGTGTCGTCACCGGATTCGGTCTGGTTGCTCTCGCGTGCGCGGCGCAGCGATGGTGGCTGGCGGTGATCGCCGGGTTCGCCGCCTGGCAATCCATCATCGGCTGGCGGCAGGCGCGCGCTCTATCGCGAGTGCTGAGCGGGCTGCGGCACGAACAGTTCCGCTGTCCATCGTGTGGTGCATCCCCTCTGGCCGGGGACCTATGGCAGTGTGCGCATTGCAGGCGGCGATTCGATACCTTCCGGGAGGGGAGTGTTTGTCCGCAATGCGGTGTTCGCTTTGCCGCCACCGCCTGCCCGGAGTGCTCGCAGCGGCATCCTCTCGCCGAGTGGGCTTCGGGAAGGGCCGGCTCTGGTTCCACGTCGCCGCCGAGCGCGCTGCGTGCGAGCGAGATCATGGTGGGCCCACCGTCCGTCCCGCCGGGTTTGTTCCCGGACGGGAGTAAGCCGGAAATGCAGCAGCCGCCCGCGGCCCCGGGCGACGGTTTTGCCTCCTGACCCAAGCCGCTCGTTTCACTCGCCAATACAATAAAGCGACTTGCGGCCGCGCAGGTAAATCCGGCCGTCCGAAAGCGCCGGCGATGCGATCGTCTCGTCCTCCACCTGGTTCTCCGCCAGCCGCTCAAACCGGGACGAGGCGGCGACCACCGTGCACGTGCCGGTAGTGTTCACGAAGTAAACCCGGCCGTCCGCCGCGACCGGCGACGCCTTATAGTCGCCCGTGAATCGCTCGCGCCAGCGCAGCTCTCCGCTCTGCGCGTCCAGGCATTGGGCGATGCCATTGTCACTGATCATGAAGAGCAACTTTTCCCAGACGACGGGGCAGCAGGTGTCCGGTGTCCCCTGCTCGTATTTCCAGACGATCGCCGCATCATCGAGCTCGCCGCGGCCACCCCGCACGGCGAGCAGCGGGCCCTTCATGCCGCGCGTCGCGAAGACCAGATCGCGCGCCAGCGTCGGGCCCGTCACCGTCCGGCCGCCCACCAGGCCGGGAAGCCGCCAGATCTGTTCCCCGCTGCGCGGGTCGTACGCGTCAAGCTGATTGCCCCCCATGACCACC
>JBGPMX010000033.1:0-15024 GCA_041487215.1 Planctomycetia bacterium
AGGCCGGCGGCAGCTAAGGGGGAACGCTTCATGGCACTGCTTGTCGTCGGTTCCATCGGCATCGACGTCATCGAGACACCCAGCGGCACCGCCCAGGACGTGCTCGGCGGCGCCGCCACGTACTTTTCGTGTGCGGCGAGTTACTTCGCGCCGGTCAGCCTGGTCGGGGTGGTCGGCGAGGATTTCCCGCCCCAGTATCGCGCGTTTTTCGAGGAGCGGCCGATCGACACGGCGGGCCTCGAAGTGCGCGCGCGAGGACACACGTTTCGCTGGCACGGCAAGTACAGTGCCGATCTCAACGAGCGGGAGACGCTCGAAGTGCAGCTGAATGTGCTGGGCGATTTTCGCCCGCAGCTCCCGGAGCACTACCGGCGGCTGCCGTTCGTGTTTCTCGCCAACGGCGCCCCGGCGACGCAGCTGGCCGTGCTCGATCAGGTCCACTCCGCGCGTCTCGTCGTTGCAGACACCATGGACCTCTGGATCGAGACCCAGCGCGAGTTGCTCATGACTCTGCTGCGACGCATCGACGGGCTGGTCATCAACGACCAGGAGGCCCGGCTGCTGGCCGGTACGGACAACCTGGTCCGCGCGGGGCACACGATCCGCGCGATGGGGCCGGGCTTTGTCGTGCTCAAGAAGGGGGAGCACGGGGCGATGTTCTTCGGCAGGAACGAGACGTACGTCATGCCGGCCTATCCCACGCCGGACGTGGTCGATCCCACCGGCGCAGGCGATAGCTTTGCGGGCGGGTTCATGGGCTTCATCGCGTCGCACGGCGCGAGCGATCCGGCCAGCCTGAAGCGGGCGATGGCGTACGGCACCGTGACGGCGAGCTTCACGGTGGAGGATTTCGGAACGGCACGGCTGGGCAGCATTACCCGAGCGGACATCGATCGGCGACTCGAAGAGCAGCGCCGGATGATGAGCTTCTGAGAGTCTCAGCGATGCCCAAGCGGATTCGGACATTCCTTGCGATCGGCCTGCCCGGAGCCGTGAAGAAGCACCTGGCGGCGCTCGAGGAGCAGTTGGCCGAGCACATGACGGCGGTGAAGTGGATCGAGCCGGAGAACCTCCACCTGACGCTCAAGTTTCTTGGCGACGTGGAGAATCACGAGCTCTACAGCGTCTGCAAGACGGCCCAGCAAGCCGTGGCGGATCTTGCCGCCTTCGAGGCGGCCGTGGCGGGCATCGGCGCATTTCCGACGAGCGCGCGTCCGCGCACGATCTGGGCCGGGTTGCGCGAGGGGGCAGCCGAGCTCGGCGCTGTGCACGAGGCCTTGGAGCGGGCGTTCGCAGAGCAGGGCTACGCCCGCGAGGATCGCGCCCACACGCCGCACATCACGCTGGGCCGCGCGCGGCGCGCCGGGTTCGCAGAGGACATCAGCGCCCTCATCGAGTCGCACAAGACGTTTCACGCGGGGCGGGTGCCGGTTACCGAGGTGCTCATCTTCTCAAGCCAGCTCGGCCCCGACGGCCCCGAGTACACGGTGATGGGCCGGGCCGCACTTGCCTCTTGAGTCGCTCGCGTCCTTTAACTATACTGACGTACACTTATGCGACGCCGGCCGAAGGACACGCCGCGGCGCGTGGGCGACGATTTCCAGGTTGGGCCGATGCAATCCCCTGTCGCCGTTTTTCCGCGCGCCGTCCTGGCGAGCAAAGGCTGCGTGTTAGGGACTCGCGCCGTCAAACTGGGAAGCCGCTCGGGCGGATGCCGGACTTGGCGAACAGCGCGGCGCTTGCTTGATTTGGCCTCGAGGCATAGCTAGAGTTCTCGTCGCACGGATCCGCGGGAAACTGTCCGCCGCTTTGGACCTGGTCAGCCACGAAAGGAATGTCATGGCCACACAAACCGCGCCGGAAGAGAAGATCCTGAAAAACACGCTGGCGCAGATCGAGAAACAGTTCGGTAAGGGCGCGATCATGAAGCTGGGTGGGGCGATCGACCTCACGATCGAAGGGATCCTGACCGGGGCGCTCTCGCTGGACATCGCGCTGGGAGGGCAGGGGGTGCCGCGCGGCCGGATCATCGAACTGTTCGGTCCGGAATCGAGCGGCAAGACCACGCTCGCGCTGCACATCATGGCGAATGCCCAGAAAGACGGCGGGATGGCAGCCCTGATCGACGCGGAATACGCGTTCGATCCGGCATGGGCCAAGAACCTCGGCCTCGATCTCGAGTCGCTGCTGGTCAGCCAGCCATCGAGCGGTGAGGAGGCGCTGCAGATCGTCGAAATGCTCGTGAAGTCGAACGCGGTGGACGTCGTGGTGGTCGACTCCGTCGCGGCGCTGGTACCGCGCGCGGAGATCGAGGGAGAGATCGGGGCGACGCACGTCGGGCAGCAGGCCCGGCTGATGAGCCAGGCGCTGCGCAAGCTGACCAGCGGTATCTCGCGCTCCAGAACGTGTGTCATCTTCATCAACCAGCTGCGCGAGAAAATCGGCGTGATGTTCGGCAACCCCGAGACCACGCCGGGCGGCCGGGCGCTCAAGTTCTACAGCTCGTGCCGCATCGATGTGCGCCGCATCGCGTCCATCAAAGAGGGCGAGGTGGTGACCGGGTCGCGCATACGGGCCAAGGTCGTCAAGAACAAGGTGGCCCCGCCGTTCCGGCAGGCGGAGTTCGATCTCATGCATGACCATGGCATCAGCTACGAGGGGGACGTGCTCGACCTGGCCAGCGAGGCCAAGGTGATCGAGAAGAGCGGCTCGTGGTTCACGTACGGCAGCGTGCGGCTCGGGCAGGGGCGCGAGAACGCCAAGGCGTTCCTGCGCGAGAACGCCGAGGTGGTACGCGAGATCGCCTCGGAAGTGCTCGGCAAGGCAAACAAGCCGAGCCCCGGCCGTGCGAAGGAAGCCAGCAAGGCGGAGGACAACGGCGAGGAGTAGCCACGGTGTGGGGCGTGCGAGCGTGGGGCGTGCACCTCGTCCGGACCGTCTCATGAATCCTTAACCCCAACCATCCTCGTCCGATCAGCATGGTACTCACTCACAGACCAGATCCGGCGCGCGACACGCTCGGTCTGCGCCAACAGGGCCGAGGCATGGCGCAAGCGGCGGTATGCACAGCACTTCGTCAGCAAGCTGAGCGATGCTGATACCGAGGCGGCCGAAGCCGAGGTGTGGTTGTCGTTTGCCTTGCGGTGTGGATACCTGACGGAGAAGGATGCCAAGGGGCTATTGGATCATTACGACCACGTGTGTCGTCAGTTGCACAACAAGATGATGGCGGAGCCTGAAACCTGGTGCGAGCGGCAGACCGCCAGGTAGAGCGAGGGTGCGCGCTTGGGCGCTCGCACGCCCCACGCTCGCACGCCCGACGCTCGCACGCCCCACGCCCCCACGCCCCCGGGGGGCGCTCTTCTTTGGCAGACGCGTCTCGTCTAACATACAGGAGACGCACAGCGGCCGGGGCGCGCCGTGCGGCCGCCGCTGCCATCGCGCGCCGGCGCTGTCTCGCCTCGTTCACCGCCGCTCGCAGCAAAGCACCGATCATGAACCGCGTCATCCGTTCGGTCGTCGCTCTGACCCTCGCCGTCATGCTCGCGGTCGGCTCGCCTACTCGGGCCGACGAGCCGACGGGCCGGGATCTCATCCTTGCGCTCCAGGACACGTTCGCCGATACGATCGCGCGGGTCGAACCGTCGCTGGTCAGCGTCGTGCGGCACCGCGAGCTTCAGGCCGGGGATCTCTTCCTGCGCGATCCGGACCAGCGCCCCGCGTTGCCGCTCGACCGGCTGATCGGTGGGCGGATCGACCCCTCCTGGAACAATCCGAACGATCCCAATTACGTGCCGACCGACTTCGGCAGCGGCGTGATCATCGACGCGTCGGGGCTGATCCTGACCAACTACCACGTGATCGACGGGGCGGATCTGGTCCGGGTGGTTCTGCACGATGGCCGGGGGCTGAAGGCGACGGTCTGGGCGGCCGACCCGCGCAGCGACCTCGCGGTGCTCCGTGTCGCCGCTACCAAGTTGGAGCCCATTCGCATTGGCGACGCGCGCAAGGTGAAGAAGGGGCACATCGTGTTGGCGCTGGGCAACCCGTTCGCGACCGCCCAGGACGGGCGCGCCAGCGCATCCTGGGGCATCATCTCCAACATCGCGCGCCGGCTGCCTCCTCCGGGCCAGAACGAAATTCCGACGCTGCACCAGAGCGGCACGCTGCTCCAGACCGACGCCCGGCTGAACATCGGCACGTCGGGCGGGGCGCTGGTGAACGTGAACGGCGAAATGATCGGCCTCGTCACGTCGCTCGCCGCCATCCGCGGCTATGACCAGGCGGCCGGCTACGCCATCCCGCTGGATGACACGATGCTCCGCATCTTGGCAGTGCTGCGCGAGGGCCGCGAGGTCGAATACGGCTTCCTCGGCGTGCGGCCGGATGACGTGCACCCGGACGACACGCCGGCCGAAGCCGGCGCGTTGGAACCGTCCACCGGGGCTCGGGTTATCGAGAGCTACGTCGGATCACCGGCCTTCCAAGCGGGCATCCAGCCGGGCGACATCATCACCGCCGTCGACGGAACACCGGTGCGCAACCGTGAGGAGCTCATCCTCACGGTCGGCACCCGCTTCGCCGGCAGCCGCGTCCCGTTCGCGGTGCTGCGCAACCGCAAGCGGATCACGGTACCCGTGGTGCTCGGCAAGTTCCCGGTCGAGGGGAAGGTGATCGCTTCCGTGCAGCCGCCGCCGTGGCGCGGCTTGCGCGTCGACTACCCCAGCGTACTGCTCAGGAATCTCTACACCGGCCAGGAGCGCTTGCAGCGGGTGCCCGACGGCGGGGCGCTGGTTGCCGAGGTCGAGCCAGGCAGCGCCGCGGCCGAGTCAGGGCTGCGCGCGGACGCGATCGTGACCCACGTGAACAACATCCGCGTCCGCACACCCAACGAATTCCGGCAGGCGGCCGAGAAGCTCCACGGCAAGGTCGAGCTCACCACCGATGAAGGCAAGTTCACGGTAAAGGAGTGAGCGTGCATGAGCGGGCCACCGCGTGTACGCCCCTCACGCGCGTGCCGCTACACCGCTCACCGTTCCACAATTTCGCTGTGCATCCATGAAAACCGACGAATTGCGCGAGACGTATCTCGCCTTCTTTGAATCGAAGGGCTGCGTGCGGCGGCCGAGCGACGTGCTGGTCCCGAAGGGGGACCCGACCGTGCTGTTCACGCCGGCCGGCATGAACCAGTTCAAGCGCGAATTCCTGGGCCTGGGAGATGCAAACTTCAAGCGTGCCACGACCTGTCAGAAGTGCATGCGTACGGGCGACATCGAAAATGTAGGCAAGACGGCGTACCACCACACGTTCTTTGAGATGCTCGGCAACTTCTCGTTCGGCGACTACTTCAAACGCGACGCGATCCACTGGGCCTGGGAGTTCTGCACGCACCAGCGCTGGCTCAACCTGCCCGCCGACCGGTTGTCGGTGAGCGTGTACCTCGACGACGACGAGGCGTTTCGCCTCTGGCAGGAGGCGGTGGGGCTGCCCGAGTCGCGCATCGCACGGATGGGGGAAGCGGACAACTTCTGGCCGGCCAGCGCGCCGTCCCAGGGACCGGACGGGGTCTGCGGACCGTGTTCGGAGATTTTCTTCCATACTCCGGACGGCGGTTCGGTCGAGATCTGGAACCTGGTGTTCACGCAGTTCAACCGGGCCGGGCCGCCGCCGAACAACCTGCGCCCGCTGCCGTCGAAGAACATCGATACCGGCATGGGGCTGGAACGGACCGCGGCGGTGCTGCAGGGGGTCGAGAGCAACTTCGACATCGACGTCTTCCGGCCGATCATCGCGGCGATCAGCGAGCTGCTCGGCAGGCGTTACGACCGCGCGGCCCCCGAATCGGTACGGATCCGCCGCATCGCGGACCACGCGCGCGCGGTCACGTTCTGCGTGCACGAGAACGTGCTCCCGTCCAACGAGAAGCAGGGGTACGTGGTACGCCGCCTGCTGCGCCGGGCCGTGCTGGACGGCTACCGGCTGGGGCAGCGCGCGCCCTTCCTCTACCGTCTGGCTCCGGTGATCGCCGGCGTCATGCGCCAGCCGTACCCCGAGCTGGCCGAGACGACCGAGCGGGTCGTGCAGGTGGTGCGCAGCGAGGAGCAGCGGTTCTTCGCCACGCTCGAAACCGGTGTGCGGTACCTCGACGACCTCTTCCGCCGGCTCGCCCGCTCCGGCGACTCCAGCGTGAGCGGCGACGACGCGTTCAAGCTGCACACCACCTATGGCTTCCCCGTCGAGCTGACCGAATCGCTCGCCGCCGAGAATAACCTGCGGGTCGATCGCGCGGGCTACGACCGGCTCTGGGCCGGGCACGTCAAAGTCAGCGGAATGGGGGCGTTCAGCGGCGAGGTGTTTGCGACCGGGCCGATCGACGCGCTGCGCAAGACGATGGCCGGTACCGAATTCGTCGGCTACCAGACGCTCGAGGCCGAAGCGACGCTGCGCGGCATCATCGCGCAGAAGCAGCTCGTGGACCAGGTCCGGGAAGCAGGCGACCGCGACCCGATCGCGCTGGTGCTCGATCGTACGCCGTTCTATGGCGAGGCCGGCGGGCAGGTCGGTGACACGGGAGAGATCCGCGGCGAGCGCTTCACTTTCCGGGTGACCGACACGCAGCGCGAGGGGGACTTCATGCTGCACCTGGGGCACGTCACCCGTGGCGAGGTGCGGCAGGGCGATTCCGTCCGCGCCGCGGTCGACGCCGAGCGTCGTGCGGGCATCCGCCGCGCGCACTCGGCCACGCACCTGCTGCACCACGCGCTGCGGCAGACGCTGGGGCCGCACGCCACGCAGGCCGGCTCGAAAGTCGATCGGGACTCGCTGCGCTTCGATTTCGCGCACCCGCACGCCGTGTCGCGCGAGGAGCTCGAGCGGATCGAGGACGCGGTGAACCAGCGGGTGCTCGAAGATGCCCCGGTGCGTTGGGAAGAGCTGCCCATCGCCGAGGCGCGGCGCCGGGGCGCCATGGCGCTATTCGGCGAGAAGTACGGCGACGTGGTCCGCATGGTGTCGATCGGCGAATTCAGCCGCGAGCTCTGCGGCGGGACCCACCTGGAGCGGACCGGCGAGGTCGGGCTGATGAAGCTGGTCGCCGAGGAGTCGGTGGCGGCGGGCACGCGCCGCGTGGTGGCGCTCACCGGGTTCGCCGCGCTCGAGCACATCCGGCGCCAGGAGGCGACGCTGCGCGAGCTCGCGCAGCTCTTGCGCGCTCCCGCGCCCGAGCTTCCCCGCCGCGCCGAGGCGCTTCAGGAAGAGATCCGGAGCCTGAAAAAACAGCTCGCGGAACGCCGCCAGGCCTCCACACGCGGTTCGATCGAGGAGATCATCGCGGCCGCTCCCGAAGTCGGCGGCGTGAGGATCGTAGCCCGCGAGGTGCCCGGCGCGAGCGCGGAGGAAATGCGCGAGCAGATCGATCTGCTGCGCCGCAAGGCGAGCCCAATCGCCGTGCTGCTCGCCGCACCCGGCGACGGCAAGGTGCAGCTCGTCGCCGCACTTAGCCGCGAGCTGGTCGAGCGCGGCCTGGACGCCGTGCGTTGGGTCAAGCAGGTGGCACGCGTCGTCGGCGGGGGCGGCGGCGGGCGGCCGGACATGGCTCAGGCCGGCGGCAAAGACCCGTCACGGGTGCCCGAGGCGCTGGCCGAGGCCGAACGCACGATGCGAGCAGAGCTCGAGGCCGCCGCCACGGCCAAGCCCACGTGAGGGGTCCGGGGGCAGGCGGCAGGGCGCAAGGGGCAGGGCGCAAGGGGCAGGGGGCAGGGGGCAAGATTTCAGCAGTCACGCACGGTCCCCTCTCCCCCGCCCCCATGGATCTTGCGGGGGAGAGGGAAAGGGTTAGGGGGCGCTTCGCTCGCACCCGCATCCACAGGCGCGCGGGCTCTGTCATCCTGAGCAAGGCGAGGAACGAGCGGAGCGAAGGATCTCGGCGGCAACAACGGATGAGGCAACCGCGGATGGGACGCCGATCCGAAGACGATCCCGAAATCGGTTCCCTGAACTGACCTTGGGGAGTCTTCTTCCTATCGGCGTCCGTCGGCGTTCATCGGCGGTTGTGACGTTTCACGTGCGTCACGCAACGAGATCAAGGAGATTACTCGACCAGCGCGATATCGATCCCCTTCGCGGTCGTCTTCGGATCGTAGCGCAGGGTAATGTCCCCCTTGTCCTTGATGTTCACGCGGTTGGCGATGATCTGCGACCCCTCCATGTTCCCTTTGCCGCCGATGTGGAACCGCGCGTTGGGCAGGTAGAAGGTTCCCGCCACGAGCTGGCCGTCGGGCTTCAGCGTGATGTCCGCGGACTTGGTGTTCCGGGGATCCTGGAACAGCGTCAGGCCCTCGTACGGCCCGCTGTTGGGCGGATCGAGCGTGAAGTCGCCATCGACCTTGAGCTTGAACCCACCAAAACTCGGGCCGTCTCCGTGCTCGCCGTGCTCCTCGTGGTCCCCGTCGTGTTCCCCCGTCTTGGAGCCGGTGTTGTAGATCATGACGTTGGTCCCATTCAGGCTGCCGGACGTTTCGACCTGGAACCCGCCGCCGTTCATGATGTACGTGCCGGGCGTCATGATCACGTCCATATCCCCGTTGATTTTGATCCCGCCGTTGTAAACTCCCGGCTTGAGCACGAGCGGCTTGTTGCCGTTTGACTTTTTGCTGCTGGCCGTGACCGCATTGAACGAGGGCAGGCCGGTGCTGGACGGGGCGGGGAGCATCGCCAGGGGGTCGGCGATGGGTGCCACGCCGGTCACGGCGTCCGGGTTGAAGGAGCCGTGCCCGCTCTCCTTGACGCCGCCGACTACCTTGACTGCCTGCGCCGTTACGTTGGCCCCGGCCGAGGCCACTGCGGCGTCCTTCTTCGCGGATGAGTTCACGTAGATCGGTGCGCCGGTCACCGAGAGGTTCGCCTTGGCGACGGTGAACGACTTCCTCTTCTTGAAGTTCAGTGCCGCGATGCCGGGCCCGCCGTGCAGGCTCCAGCTCGCCACACCCCGCGTCTCGACCTGCGCCGGCTTGGGCCGCAGCAGGTTGATGAAGTAGGTGATGACCTTCTCCGTGCAGATCACCTCGACGCAGTTCGAGTTCTGCGCGTTTGGCCCGGAGCGGGGCGGGATGTTCACTACCACCGTGTGCGTCTTGCCGTCGTTGGGGTAACCGTTGCGGGCGGCGTAAACGAGCGCCGTCTGCCGCGCCGCCGCGGGCGACGCCCCTTGGAACAGGTCAATGGCGGCGGCCATGGCCGCGGCGTCGGACGCGTTCTGCGCGTGCCGCCGTTCGGCCATGATGGTCCCCCCGTCGATGACCAAACCGGTCAGGCCCAAAAGCCCGACCAGGCTGACGACGACCAGCATCAGAATGTTGCCGGAGCGGCGGTTCACGCCGCGACACGAGAGCGGATGAGCCATGGTGATTCCTCGCGGGCAATTGCTCAGTGAACAATCGACATGGTGGAAGTGCTGCCGAGCTTGAGCGTTTTGAAACCGAGTAGCGCCGTCACAGCCGGCGTGTAGTCGTAGCTGGCCGATACCGTAATGTGGCTGTTCGGATCGTTGTCGCCGTCCGGCCAGGAAGAACTCACGCGAAGCCGGGACGCGACAAAACCGGGCGCGTAGCTGCGCACGACGCGCTCGATCTGTTTGTCGTCGGCGACGGGGCCCACGGGGGTTGTCGCGCGCCCCCCGTGCACCGCGGCATACCGCGTGCCGGCGCGGACGGCCTCGGCCAGAGTGTTGTACGCGTACACCGCGATGCCGAGGTCGATCATGCCGAACAGCAGCAGCAGCACGGCCGGCGCAACCAGCGCCATTTCGAGGACGGTTGCACCGCCACGGCCGGGGCATCGCCGCGCGTTTCGGGTCCGAGCCATCATGTCAAGCGTCCTCGTCCTCTTCATCGTCCTGGATGTTGATGGGGAGCACGCGCATATGCACGGTGCGCGTCAGCGTGAGCGACTGCGGCAGCCCGGGGTATTTGATCAGCGAGAAGAAGCGGAACTGCACGGTGACGCGGATCGAAAACTGCCCACCCCCCTCGTCCATCCGGCTGACCGTCACGGTGGGGTTCGAGCTGCTGAAGCCGTTTACCGACTGCATTTCGGCCTGCGCGACCTGCTGGATACCCGCGGTGTCCAGCGACGCGTTCACGCTGCTCGATCCGTACTGGGCGCCGTTGCGCGCGGAAGTCGCGATGGCGATCTGGGCATGAAAAAACCGTCCCAGGTCCGCCGTGCCGAGCGCCAGGAGCATGAGGAACGGGAGCACCACGGCCGTCTCGATGGCGGCCGTCCCACGTCCCGCGGTGGCGAATCGCGCAATCGCGCTGAGCATGCGGTGGCGGGTGAGGTGGTCGGTTCGGCCGATGGCGGAAGGATGGGCTGCGGCCCGTGTTCGGTACACTGGGAAGTCGCGGCGCTGGGCGTCGCACCCTGGGAGGATAGGAATATTCATGAGGCGAGGAGGACGGGATGGTTTTTTCATTCGGGCATAGACGCATCCGCAAGACGAAAAAGGGCCCGGCGACGCGGTGGGCCGGGCATCCGAATAGGAACGCGAAGAGCGTTGAGACGAACGGCGACGCGGCGGAAGACTGGGCCGTGCGCCTATAAGGGTTTAGGCCACTCCGGGCGCTTGGTCAAATCACCACGGCCCGCCGCTCCCCCTTTGTGCTTGACACCCCGGGGGGTGGCTTTCTAGGATACTCGCCCTAAGCATTTACGGCACCTAGCGAAACGGCCGGGTCCGGGACGGGCATTGGTTCCCCGCACCGCCGATTCCCCAGAGCTCGCACCGAAAGGCTATTCCATGCCTCTGCCCAAGCGACGCACGTCCCGATCGAAGGTAAGGAAACGGCGCAGCCAGCAGCACCTGACCGCGCCGAACGTCACCTACTGCCCGAAATGCAGCACGCCGGTGCCCCCCCATCACGTCTGCCCCGAATGTGGCCACTACCAAGGCCGTGCGGTGATCGAAGTGGAGGAAAAATAGCCAATGCGCATCGCATTGGACGCCATGGGGGGCGACTACGCGCCTGGCCCCATCGTGCAGGGAGCGGTGGAAGCGGTACGCAGCCTGAGCGACATCGATGTGATCCTGGTGGGCGACCGCGCGAAGATCGAAGCGTCGCTGGAGGCCTTGAACGCCTCGAGCGAGCGGCTGGAGATCTTCCACTGCACGCAGAACATCGAAATGGACGAGAGCCCGGTGGAGGCGCTGCGGCGCAAGCGGGATTGCTCCATTATCCGCAGCTGGGAGCTGCTCGCCGAGCGACGTGCGGACGCCATTGTCAGTGCCGGCAGCACCGGCGCGATGGTGGCCGCCGGCCTCTTCCGCAAGCGGTTCCTACCCGGCATCAAGCGGCCGGCGATCGCGGTCGTGCTGCCGACCTCGCGCGGCCCCTGCGTGCTGCTCGACGTGGGCGCCAACATGGCGGCCAAGCCGGATCACCTTTTCCAGTACGGAGTGATGGGGGCGATCTACGCGCGGCACATCCTCAAGATCGACAACCCGTCGATCGCGCTCATGAACGTCGGGACCGAGGAGCAGAAGGGCAACGAGCTGGCCAAGGAGACGCACGCGCTGTTCGACGCCAGCCATTTCAAAGAGCGGTTCATCGGTAACATCGAGGGGCGGGACATCTACCGGGGCATCGCGCACGTGATCGTCTGCGACGGCTTCGTGGGAAACGTGGTGCTCAAGGTGTGCGAGGGGCTGGTCGAGCTGGTCCTGAACACGTCCGCGTGCGAGATCCTCTCCCGTTTACCGAACGACCAGCACGACACGGCGCGGGCCGCGTTCTCGGCGCTCATGCAGCGCTACGACTACAGCGAGTACGGCGGCGCGCCGCTGCTGGGCATCGACGGGGTCTGCATCATCTGCCATGGGGCCTCGGGCGCCGCGGCCATCCGGAACGCGGTCCGCGTCGCGGCGACGTTCGTCCAGAACCAGATCAACGACCAGATCGTCACGGAGCTGCGCTCGCGGGCCTGAGCAGCGGCGGCGCGAGGGATCATGCCAAGGATCGCGTTTCTCTTCCCCGGACAGGGCGCGCAGGCGGTGGGCATGGCGCGCGAGCTGTGTGCCACGCATCCCCCTGCCCGCGCGGTGTTCGACCGCGCCGCCGCCATCCTGGGCTACGACCTGGCGGGCATTTGCTGGAACGGGCCCGAGGAGCGGCTGAACGCGACGGACGTCAGCCAGCCGGCGATCTTCGTGGCGAGCTGGGCGGCACTCGAGCGCTTGCGCACGGAGCGGCCCGAGCTGATCGAGGCGTGCCAGGCTGCCGCCGGGTTGAGTCTGGGCGAGTACTCGGCGCTGGCGTTCGCCGGGGCCATCGGGTTCGAGGACGGACTGCGCCTGGTCGAGCAGCGCGGGCGGGCCATGCAGGCCGCCGCCGCCGCCGTTCCCGGCGGCATGGCGAGCATCCTGGGGCTGGAGCGCGGGCGCGTCGACGAGCTCTGCGCGGCCGCGCGGCGCACCGGGCGCGTCTGGGTCGCCAACCTGCTGGCGCCCGGCAACATCGCGGTGTCGGGCGATCGAGCGGGCATCGACGCCGTGACCCGCCTGGCGGAAGCGGCGGGAGCCATCAAGGTCGTGCCGCTGGCCGTCGCCGGCGCGTTCCACACCGAGCTCATGCGCCCCGCCGACCAGCAGCTCGCGGCCGCCCTGGCGGGCGTCCCGCTGCACGCGCCCCGGATCCCAGTGATCTCCAACGTGGACGCCGCGCCCCACGCCGAGCCCGACGAGATCCGGGCCAACCTGGTCCGGCAGGTGCTGAGCCCTGTCTTGTGGGAAGACAGCTGCCGTCGGCTGCTCGGCGACGGGTTCGATCAGTTCTACGAGATCGGTCCCGGCCGCGTGCTCAAGGGGCTCCTGCGTCGCATCGACCGAAAAGTATGTTGCGAGAACTTCGCAGTCTAGGAGCCCGTTCCAAAAACCGCCCCGCGAACCGCAGTTATTTTGGACGGGCCCTCGGCGGGAAGGGTGGACTTCCAGGCCGAAAACGGTTATATCTTTCGGCCAGAAACGCAGATAGACGGCGGTTGGAGCGGGCGTTCGTCCCCCGGCGGTGCCAGTGTCGCAGCTGCGGTGGTCGCTCGATGGTTCGGCCCGACGCACTTAAGGAGGATCGATCGTGTCTGTTGAAGAACGTGTCATCGAGATCGTCAGCGAGCAGATGGGCGTCAACAAAGACCAGATCACCCGCGAGACCTCTTTCATCAACGACCTGGGCGCCGACAGCTTGGATACCGTCGAACTCGTCATGGAGCTCGAAGAGGAATTCGACATCACGATTCCCGACGAGAAGGCGGAGGAGATCCAGACCGTCGGCCAGGCCGTCGACTACATTCAAGAGCACGTGGGAGTTTGAACGAGCGCAGTCCCATCCCTACCCGCTCCGACGGACCGGGGCTCTTTTTGGCTCGCACTTCCCTATCGAGGAGCAGGTTCAAATCCGATGAGGCGCCGCGTCGTTATTACCGGCCTGGGGACGATCAACTCCCTCAACTCCGACCTGAACGCGTTTTGGGGCGCGATCTGTGAGGGGAAGAGCGGCATCGGCCTAATCACCTCCTTCGACACCACGGAATACAAGGTGAAGTTCGGCGGTGAGGTCAAGGATTTCGACCCCGCGAAGTACATCGATCGCCGCGAGGCGGGCCGGCTGGATCGCTTCGCCGCCTTCGCCCTCGCCGCCGCGGTCACCGCCGTGCAGGATAGCGGCATCGATTTCGCGCGCGAGGACCCGCACAACTGCGGCGTCGTGCTGGGCAGCGGCATCGGCGGGCTGCACGAGATCGAGGAGCAGCACACGCGGCTGCTCGAGAAGGGACCCGGCCGCATCAGCCCGTTCATGATCCCGAAGCTGATGGTCAACGCCGCGAGCGGCCAGGTCTCGATCCGCTACGGGCTCAAGGGGCCGAACAGCGCCGTGGCCACCGCGTGCGCCTCCAGCTCGAACGCCATCGGCGACGCGTTCAAGATCATCCAACGCGGCATCGCCGACGTCATGATCAGCGGCGGCAGTGAGGCGGCACTCACCCCCATGGGCCTGTCCGGCTTCACCGCGCTACGGGCCCTCTCCATGCGGAACGACGACCCCCAATCGGCCAGCCGCCCGTTCGACGCCGACCGCGACGGCTTCGTGCTCAGCGAGGGGGCCGGCATCCTCGTGCTCGAGGAGCTCGAGCACGCGCGGAAACGCGGCGCACCCATCTACGCCGAACTCGTCGGCTACGGCATGAGCGCCGACGGCACCCACATCACCGCCCCCGACCCGGAAGGAATCGGCGCCGCCAAGGCGATGGCCAACGCCATCCGCGACGCCGAAATGAACCCCGAGGACGTCGAGTACATCAACGCACACGGCACATCAACGCCGCTCGGCGACCAGGCGGAGACCAAAGCGATGAAGCGGGTGTTCGGCGAGGCGATCCGCAAGATCCCCGTCTCCAGCACCAAGAGCCAGCTCGGCCACCTGCTCGGCGCATCGGGCAGCGTCGAGCTGATCATTACCGCGTTGGCGATCCGGGACGCCGTGATCCCCCCCACGATCAACTACGCGCGTCCCGACCCCGAATGCGACCTGGATTACGTCCCCAACGCCGCGCGGCGCGTCAAGATCTGCCGCGCCATGTCCAACTCCTTCGGCTTCGGCGGCCACAACACCTCGCTCATCATCTCCCAGCTCAACGGCCTCTAGCAGCCTGGCCTGAGCAGGTCCTGCTTTCGGAGAGGTGGACCGAATGGCTTCAGCAACGGGAACACAGGCAAGCGATGCCGCCGATCTGACGCCGCGCGAGATCGCGCGCTACAGCCGGCACCTGATCATGCCCGAGGTGGCCATGGCGGGGCAGCGGCGGCTCAAAGCGGCCAGCGTGCTGCTCATCGGAGCCGGGGGCCTCGGTTCTCCGCTCGGCCTCTACCTGGCCGCGGCCGGCGTCGGGCACATCGGCCTGGTCGACTTCGACGTCGTCGACTTCTCCAACCTGCAGCGCCAGATTCTACACAACACGCATGATGTGGGTCGCCCC
>JBGPMX010000034.1:0-14818 GCA_041487215.1 Planctomycetia bacterium
CTGCAACGCCGCGGCAAGCGCCAGCCAGGCGAGCGATCGAGCGAACCTTGCGCCACCGGTCGAGTGTTGTGCGGCACGCATCGTTCTCTCCTTCTGTCGGCCCATCGAACGACGTATGCCATGATTGTACTCCAGCCGTCTCGAAGGTGGCATCGGCGGATTTGCCCCTGTTCGAGGCACCCGTGCAGTATTTTCTGATGACCAGAACGGAACAGTGCACTGAGCCGCAGGTGGCCGCGACTCGAGCGATCACCGCGAATGGTTCTGTGGCTCGGACCGGCTTGGCCGGGTAATCGTCCCTGCCGGCGGCCGGGCAGTGCTGGCGTCCTCCTGCCGCGCGCGCGCCGTCAGGGCGATGACGGGTTGGCTCGCGGCGGCTCATCATGCTTTTCTGCGCGCACGATCCGCGGCTCGTACGACTGGTCCAGGCGCGTGAGGCTGACGAACACGGCGGCGGGACGCGCGGGAACCGCTTGCGCCAGTCGTCGTGCATGCCGAGCGACGCCATCCAGTCGGGGTGCGCGGTCGCCATGGCCGGGTTCCGCGCGACCTCGACCCAGTAGTAGAGCTCGAGCGAACTCTCCGCCGCGGCCCGCGCCGCCGCTCGGTACAGAGCCGGATCGGTCTCTTCATCGAGCACCACGCAGATCGAATCGTAGCCGGCCTTGTTCCACGCCGTGAGGTTTTCGGGCGTTGCCTGGGCAGCCTGGACAATCACTCCGTCACGGCGTTCGGCCTTGCCAGCGGCCGCGGTCGGCCGCGCCGCGGGATTCGCCGCGGCGCCCGCCGCGTGGAAAACCGTTGTTGACGGGTATTCCGCCGACCAGGCAAACCAGCGACACTGCACGCCGGGCACCCAGCGCAGCGTTTTACCCTGGAGCTCCCCATCCACGGCGCGGCCTTCGATCCCCCAGTGCGACCCCGTTGCCGCGTCACGAAACGGCGCGTCGGGCGATGCGGGGTCCGGCGCGAGCTCGATATGCTGCGGCGGGCCGCCTCCGTCGAGCTCGGGGGCGTACGCCACCGCGGTCCGGGTTGGCGCGTACCACAGCAGCACCACCGCACGGCCGTCGATCGAGTCGCGTAGGATGCCGCCCGATGTTGTGATGACTTCCATCGGGTAAGCTCTGGCCGTCTCTCCCACGGTCACACCCAGCACCTCGGAGTTGGGCGGCAAGCGGCGATCGACCGGCCCGCGGGTGCTCGCCGCATCGGCGTTGTCGCGACGCGGCAGATCGATCGGCTGATACCGATCGAACATGTTGTAGGCGACCGAACCGGGGTAGGCCCTGGACCAGTGCCCCCACTCGGTGGCAAGCGTGGGGATCGGTCGCAACTGGTCCCCCTTGCGCGGTCCGTCAAAGGCGCGGCCGGACAGACAGGAGTAGAGTGTTCCGTCCTTGTGCCGCATCACCATGACGCCGTTCCGCCAGCCGAAGAAGCGGAAATCCAGCGAAGGCTCGTAACCGCGTACGTAGCCGGCATCGGCATCGAAGACGAACACGCCGTACGTATCGCTGATGACGCGGTAGGGCACGAGGAAGAAGCGTAGCGGGATGGCGCCCCCGTCGTACTTGCCGCGGATCCAGGCCAGTACCCGGTCGGTGTCGCGCAGGTCGCCGACCCGTTTCGCCGCCTCGTCGCGGCAATGCGAGCACTGCGGGTTGACGAGCGTCTGAAACGCGTCGGGCTTCGCCAGCAGCTTTCCTGCGAGGTCGTCCCCGCCGGGCAACGCGTGCGGAGCACCTAGCGCCAAGGCGCACGCGAACAGGGCGGCCGAGCCGAACGCGGGTGACATCAGCACGACCCGTGAACTTCTTGAACCAGCCACGCTCATGACTCTTCCTCCCAGACCGTGTGGTAGGCGCCGATCTGTTCGAAGTAAGCGAACAGGCGTTCGTAGAAGGGATGCGCAGCGAGCGTGGCGGCGTCCGCGACCACCAGCAGCAGCCGGCGCGCGCGGGTGAGCGCCACGTTGGTGCGGCGGGTGTCGTCGAGAAACCCCAGCTCGCCCGACCGATTCGAGCGCACGAGCGAGATCACGATCGCCTCTTTCTCACGCCCCTGGAAGCCATCCACCGTGTCGATCTCGACCGCCGTATCGCTCAGGCGGTTCTCGAGCCAGCGGGCCTGGGCGGCGTAGGGCGTGATGACCCCGATGGCGCTTGCCGGCACTCCGGTTTCGATCAGCTCGCACACTTTCCGCACGACCAGCTCCGCCTCGCTCGGATTGAACCGGCTCTCCCCATCCGGCTCCGGTTCTTCGTCGTAGCCCGCTCCGGCGGTATCGATGCACCAGACCGGCGACCGGGTGAGCGGCGTGGCCCGCACGCCGGGCAGATCGGCGAGCACGTGGTGCCGGACGGAAGCGTCGGCACACAGTTCACCCTGGTAGAACTCGGCCGACGAGAACCCCATGATCGCCTCGTGCATGCGGTACTGCACCGTGAGCCGGCGCGCGACGCGGTCGCCGTAGAGGTCGACCAGCCGCTCGAACAGGCTGACCCCGAAGCCCTCGCGCGCGGCTTCGGCCGACACGACGGTCGGCGGGAGCTGGCAGTGGTCGCCGGCCAGCACGACGCGGCGAGCACGTAGGACCGGGGCCCAGCAGCCCGGCTCGGTACTCTGGCACGCTTCGTCGATCACCGCCAGGTCGAACTCGCGCGGACCCACGACGGCGCTGTCGATGCCGGTCGTGGTGGCGCAGACCACCTCGGCGCGGTTGAGCACCTCCTCGACCGATTGGCTCTCGATGCGGCGCGCGTCGGCCAGGAGCTCGCGCGCGTCGCGCCGCATGGCGCCGCGCGCGCCGGGCTCGGGCTTCGCCCGCGTGAACTTCCCGGCCTTACGAAAGAGTGCGAACGCCTGACGCACCAGCTTGCGGGCCAGCCGCACGTCGTCGTGATCCTCCACGATGAGGTCCAGGGTGTGCGCACGCAACTCGGCAAGGACTCGTGCCGGATGCCCCAGCCGCACGGCCCGGACGCCGCACTGGAGCAGCCGTTCCAGCATGTTGTCCACGGCGAGGTTGCTCGGGGCGCAGGCGAGCACTTTCTGGCCGCAGCCGACCGCCGCGCGGATGATTTCCACGGCGACGGTGGTCTTACCGGTCCCAGGCGGGCCGTGAATGAGGGCCAGGTCCTCCGCGGCCAGTGCGAAACGCACAGCCTCTCGCTGCGGATCGTTCAGGTGCGGCAGGGCAGGGGCCTCGCCCGCCGGGGCCGCGTGACTGAACTGGTCGCGCATGGCTATCCGGCCGGCGCCGGAAGCGGGCGCGGAGCGAAACGCCGGGGGCCGCGCGCCGAGCAGGACATCGCGCAACTGAGCGAGCCGATCGCCGCGGGCGGTGCGGGCGCGCTCAAGGGCGTCGCGCTGCCGCTCGATGGCCACCTCGTCGTGCGCCAGGTCCACCCGCCAGGACCCGCCCGCGGCCTCGTCGCAGAGCGGTTCGTTGATCGCAACCAGCAGCACTCGCTCCGTTCGTTCGCAGACGACTCCCCGCTGGCCGGGCACGGCGCCGGTGCTGTCGCCGCAGACCAGCACGGGCGAGCCGGTGCCAAGGCGAGTCCAGGGCAGCCCGATCGATCGGTTGCGCTTGGCCAGCCGCAGCAGGAAGCGGCCGCCCAGCCCGGGGTGCTGGTCCTCGATCGCGAGATCGACCAGGCTGGTGCCCGCCGTCTCCGCTTGCGCTCCGGATACTCGCCGCAGCCGCTCGGCGGTCTGACTCGCTTCGGCCCGCGATTCCCAGTCCAGCAGCCGGGCGAGCCGCTGGAAATGGTCCGGGGTGGACGATGTGGTGCGCGTCGCGGCCGCCCGCGCGCGAATGCGTCGATCGCGCAGCATGGCGCCGTCGGCCGCCTTGACCACGCGCGACTGCCAGTCCTGCGGCACCTCGACCGTGGCCTGCGACCCGCGGAGCTCGATGCGCCTCACGCGGCGGCGGTCGATGCCCGCGGCCTCGGTCAGGAACGTGAGCAGTTCCCCCTTGGTGATTCGGGTCGGCAGATGTTCCAGGTGCACGGCGGCATCCATAGGCTTTCCATGAGCACCGAAGGAGTTCGAAGCGCGGCCCGTTTCATGGGCTCATCGTGCCGGGGCGTCGCCAAGCCGGCGCAGGTCACGCGGAAGCAACACGGCCCCGGCCAGCAGCAGCAGGCTGGCCGACGCCAGGTAGATCACGGCGGTCGAGGAGATGGCAGCGCTCATGGAGATGCCGTTGTCGACGGCGCGTCCGAGCGCCGGCGCGGCGCAGCCCGCCCCGAGCCAGCCCAGCAGATTGCCGATGCCCAGCGTCGTGGCGCGACGCTCCGGCGGTACCACGTCGTACATGGCTGCCCAGATATTGGCGTCGTACATGCCCTTGAAGAACCCAAAGCACGTCATCGCCACCGTCAGCGTCATCAAGTCGAGCGTGGCGCCGCAGAGAAAGATGAACGGCGCGGCGAGCAGCATGGCCATCGCCTGCACCAGGACCCGCCCGCCAGCCCAGCGCGGCCGCAAGCGATCCGCAAGGTATCCGCCGAACAGCGCGCCGACCATGCTCGCGATCTGAAGGAACGCGACGGCCCCCACGCCGGCGACGGTCAGCGAGAGCCGGAACTTCTCGTTCAGGAACGTCGGCATCCACGCGAGGAACACGCCCGCGACGGAGTTCGCGCCCAGGAACGCCAGCATCAACGCGCACAACGTCGGCGTCCTCAGCATGAACCCCAGGAACTCGTGGAGCGGGCCGGGCGGCCGAAGCGCCCGCGCATCGGCCCGGCCTGCCTCCATCCGTTCCGCCTCGTTCCGGGCCGGCTCGCGCACGAACGCGGTCAGCAGGAACCCCAGAAGAACGCCCAGGCCGCCGAACAGCAGGAACGGCGCGCGCCAGCCGAGCGATTCGCCGATCCAGCCCGCGATGGCGCTGCCGCCGATGGTTCCCGCGTACACGCTCGTCTGGTGCAGCCCCATCGCCCGCGACCGCGTCCGCCGCGTGTGGTAGTCGCTGATCATCGACATGGACGCGGGAAAGTAAAAGGTCTCGCCCAACCCCTCCGCGCCGCGCACCAGCATGAACTGCCAGCCGCTGGAACAGGCCGCGGTGAACCCCGTCACCAGACTCCACACGTACAGACCCGCCAGGATGACCGACTTGCGATGCAGCCTGTCGCCGACCTGCCCGGCGAACGGCGCCGTGATCGCGTACACCCACATGAACGCGGCGCCGATCCACCCCAGCTCCGTCTTGTTGAAACCGAATTCCTTTTCCAGAAGCTTGAAGACGGAAAAGATCGCTTGCCGGTCCGCGTAGTTAAAGAAGCAGATGAGCCAAAGCATGCCGACGAGCCACCACTTGTACGACGGGCCCGGGCGCGGCTGCGCCCGTTCCGGCGCGGCGCTCTGCGGGCTCATCGCAGGCAACTCCTTGGCTCGCGCAGGTTCTGTCGGGTGAGTTTCGGATGGCACCTGCCAACACCTACCGTTCGGACCCGATCGCTCGGCGCGCGTCCGGCTTCATGTCGGGTTTGTTCGACGCCGGGAGCTCCGTCTCCCGAAAGACTTCCGAAGTCCGGTCGCCGCGTTGAAGACTTCCGAACGGGTTCAGGCGCGATTTTGAGTTCGAGTTTGTCCCTCGCTGATACCCCCCCTTCCCCCCCTTGCTAAGGGGGGGACAAGGGGGGGTATCAGCTCCGGGGACTGCCTCAATCTGGCCTCAGGTAGAATCGCTCGTACACCCGCTTCGGAATTCCCTCGTCTCTGGCAGGCTGGAGGCACGCCCGCCGCGCTGTCAACTCTACGCGCCTCGAAGTTCTGTTACCACGAGTAGCTGGTAAGTTGGCGCGGTCGGGCGCCTCGGTTCGTAGTTCCGGCTTGCGGCACCGCCTAAAGGCGGGACTACGAACAAGGCGCCTCGTGCCAGTCTCCTTTCCCCTTCACGACTTCCCCGGGTTGCGGGCCCCTCGCCCCCGCGCCGCCGCATTTTGCTTGGAAGTGGTCGCCGCCTGATTTATAAGGGCGCGGGCCCGGCATACGGCCGGGTCCTCGCACCGCCTCGAAATCTGTTTCGAAGCGGATGGTGTTCGTGATCGAGTCAGTACCCTTGGGAGGCGCCATGGCGCACAACTTGCGATGCGATCGACGCGGGTTCCTGGGCCTTGCGGCGTGCGCCGTCGCCGGGTCGGCCTGGCGGGGGGTGGGGGTTCGGGCGGGCGAACCGCCGGCCGTCACGAACCCGCGGGCGACATCGGGCGACGCGGTGGAGCCGAACTGGGACGAACGGCTGACGGTCACCGTCGGGCCGAGCGACGCCGACCTGGTGGGGACCAGCGACCGCGTGCTCCAGGCCGCGGTGGACTACGTAACGCGGCTCGGCGGCGGCACCGTACACGTCCTGCCCGGCACGTACCGCCTGCGCAACGCCGTGTACCTCCAGCCACGCGTGCGCATCCTGGGCAGCGGACCGGACTCGGTCCTCATCAAAGAACCGTCGCTGACCGCCAAGCTCTCCGCGGATTCCGACTGGTACGACCAGGAAATCACCCTGGCCGACGCGGACGGGTTCCGTGTCGGGGACGGCGTGTGCCTGCGCGCACGCAACCCGCACAACGGCGGCCCCACCGTGCTGAAGCGGACGCTGGTGGCCCGTTCCGGCAACCGCTTCAAGCTTGATCGCGCCCTGCGCGAGAATCTCTGGCTCGCCGGCGAGCCGACCGCGTCCACGCTCTTCCCGATTCTGAGCGGCGAGAACATCGCCGACGTGGCAATCGAGCAGATCACGCTCGACGGCAACAAGGACAGCAACGAGAACCTGGACGGCAACTATGCCGGCTGTATCTTCTTGCAGGATTGCAACCGGGTGACGATGCGCTCGGTGACCGCGCGCAACTACAACGGCGACGGCATCTCGTGGCAGATCTGTCACGACGTGCGGGTCGAAGAGTGCCACAGCCACGACCACACCGGGCTCGGGCTGCACCCCGGCTCGGGGTCGCAGCGGCCGATCATGCGCGGCAACCGGGTCGAGCGCAACGACATCGGCATCTTCTTCTGCTGGGGCGTGAAGCACGGCCTGGCCGAGCAGAACGTGGTGGCGGACAGCCGCCGCTTCGGCGTCTCCATCGGGCACAACGACACGGACAACATCGTGCGGGACAACGAGGTGCTGCGGAGCGGCCGGGTGGGGGTGCTGTTCCGTCAGGAGTCGCGCTCGTTCGCGGCCCACCGTAACCGCATCGAGCAGAACCGCATCCTGGACAGCGGGCCGGACGACGGGGTCGGCGTGGACGTGCAGGGGGAGACGGAATCGATCGCGATCGCACGGAACGAGATCCGCGAGACCCGCGCGCCGATGGCACGCATTGGCGTACGTGTGGGCAAGCAGGCGGGCGACGTCGACCTGGCCGACAACCGCATTGAAGGCTACGCCGTGGCAATATCGGACCTGAGGCAGCGCTAGGACGGATGATTCATTTGCAGATTGAAGCCTAGGGATCCGTGGGAGAGGGCAGAGTGAAGGCTCTGGGCTCGGCACCTCTCGCCGGGTGTCATCCTGAGGCTTGGCGAAGCATCTCCGTGACTCGGGCCAGATCCTTCGCTGCCCTCGTTCCTCGCTCCGCTCAGGATGACAACCTGCCACCCGCCGTGCCCTCCCCCGCATGATCCTTGAGTGCGGGGGCGAGGGGACCGTAACCCGCGGGAAAGAGGGGCAAGGTTCATCGCGCCTCTTTCTGCGACAGCAGGAACGAGATCAGGTCCAGGAACTCGTCCGCGCTGAGACGTTTCTCCAGGCCCTCCGGCATCGTGCTCACCGAGCCTGCGCGGCGCTCGTCGATGTCCGATCGCGCGATCTCGTGCTTCTGCCCCTGGCTGTCGCCGAGCACCAGGGTTGTTTCCGTTTCCGACACCCGCGTGCCGGTGAGCAGCCGCCCGTCCTTGAGCGCGACCAGCACAGTTTCGTACGCCGGCGCGATCGTGCGGCTCGGCTCTAGAACGGACTCGATGATGTGAACGCGCGTGAAGCGGCTGCCGAGCCCGCTGAGCTCGGGGCCGATCCGCTCCCCGCGATCGCCCATGCGATGGCACTTGATGCATTGCGACTTCTCGGCGTCGAAGAACAGCTGGCGGCCGCGCTCGGCGTTGCCCGCGCGCGTGAGAGCAGTACGCATCAGCTCTTCGCGATCGGCCGTGGAACCTTTGCGCCGCATACGCACGCGGAACTCGAGCGGCCCCGGCGGTGAGCCTTCGCCCGCGACGAGTTCGACCAGGAGGCGGTTGCGGCCCGCGGCCAGTGGCGCGTCAAACCGATCGGAGTCGGCCTGGAATGGCCCGGCGCGGTCGCGGTGATACACCGATCGGCCGTTCAGCCAGACCGCCAGAGTGCCGCCGCACGACGCCAGGAATTCGACGGCGCTGTCGTCGGGAACCGCGATGTCCGAGTGGGCGAGCCAGACGGGCTGCGGCGGCTCCGCGGCGGCTGGACCGAGCCGTACCCGCCCGTCGCTTGCCGCCGCAAACAGGGTCCGCCACGCATCGCTCCCCGCGCCGGGGGCATCGCCCCGCGCGGCGGACCGCTCGATCAGGTCCGAAGCGTCACGGGTCGGTATCGGGCCGGTGACCTGCCAGCGCACGATCGTGCCGGTCGCGCCGTGCAGCTCCGCCATGGCTTGGTCCAACTCGGCGCGCTGCGACGGGGGCAAGCCGGTCACGTCCCAGGCTTCCAGGGCGCGTACGACTTTTTCGAACGTCGCGAGCGACGCATTCCGTTTGCCCAGGGCGGCCAGCGCCGCGGCGTGCTCGGCGCCGCCCAGCCGCCGGACGCACTCGAGCGCGGCGAGTTCCGTCTCGGGGTCCTCGAGCGCTCGCAGCGCCAGCGGCAGTCCCCGGTGCTCGCCGAGCAGCCCGAGTGCTCCGAGGCTCGCTCGGCGCACCGCGGGCTCGGTATCGCCGGCCAGTTGCAACAGCGGTTCGACCGCTTGCCGAAGCCCCATTTTTCCGGCCGCCGCCGCGGCCGCGCCCCGGACGCGCGCGTCCGGATCGGCAAGTAGCTGCTGGACCGGTGCGGCGCTGCCCGATTCGTGGCGCTCGGCCAGCGCCCGGACCGCCGCGGCGCGCACGAGCGGCTCGGGCGAATCGAGCTTCGCGACAAGGAGCGGCCCGGCCCCCAGCTCCGGCCGCCCGACCATCTGCACGATCAGCTCGGCGAGCACCGGCCCGTCCTCGAGCGACCCCGCGAGATCCAGCAGCCGGTGTTCGCTCTCCGCGTCCAGTGCGCGGGCGAAGATGGTGAGCGAGGCGAGCCGGTTGCGATCGCTCTGCTTCGTGTCGCGCACCAGGGTCGCCAGGGTATCGCCCACCGCTGTAAACTTGCGATCGCGCAAGGCATCCAGGATCACAGAAACTGCTTCCGGCTCGTGCTCGTCGTGCAGCCACCGCTCGAGCGGCTCGATGCTCACCGGCACGCGTTCGCGCAGCATGCGGCGGAGCGTGGCTAGCCGCACCGCCCGGTCGGGGTCGCCCAGAAGTTCCTGGAGCGCGGCCTCGATCGCGGCGCTCCGTTGCCACGCCACGCTGTGGGCGGGCCGCGGCGCCGGCCGGTAGCCCCAGTAGCTCCAGGCGCCGGGCTTCTGATGGATCCGGGCCAGCAGATCCGCGTATTCGATGCGTCTCGCCGCGCGCTTCTCGGAGCGCAAGCGAGCGATCCATGCATCGGCAACCACGTCGCTGTACTGGCCGGCCAGCGCGCGCAGCGCGACGGCCCGGATCGGCCGCTCGTCCGGTTCATCCAGGAGCGCCAGGATCCCGCGCCAGTTCTGCGAACGGCGCAGCATCTGCAGGGCCGCGTGCGCGAGTGCGGGATCGGCCTGGCCCAACCTCGGGGCCAGCCACTCGGGCGCGTCGGGCCAGCGCAGCCGGCCCAGCGCGATCACCACTTCGCAGAGCACGCGCGCATCCGCCCCGTCAGCCAGCTCGGCGATCCGGGACGCGAGCACACGGTCCCCCGCTACGGCGTCCAGCCGATGCTCGACGAGGACCGGATCGACAAGATCCGACAGGGCCCGGACGGCCTGCGCGCGCACGCGCGGGTCCGGGTCCGCGCGCGCCATCGCGAAAAGTTCGTCGCTCGCCGCGGCTCCATCCGCGCGGGCCAAGATCCAGACGGCGTGCATGCGTGCGCGAGCGCCGAGCTGCCCGGCGCGCAGTGCAGCGCGAACGTTCGCGCTGCCTTCCGGCCCGCGGTGCAGGATCTCCTCCTGCGCCGCCACGCGCTCGGAGTAGCTCTCCGAGTCGAGCCGGGCGATCCCAGCGCCGGATTGCTCCGGAGCGGCCGCGCGGAGCGCCGCCGCCGTGGCGTGCGTGATGCGATAGATCCTGCCCCGCCCGCGCCGTGGCCGCTGATCATCGGCCCAGTCGGCAACGACCAGCGACCCATCCCGCTCCACAACGATGTCGGTCGGCTTGAATCCGTAGGGGTCGTTGGGCGCCCCGGCCGCGAAGTCGAATTCCTGCACCGGGGCGAAGCCGCTGCCGGCCGGCTGAGGCCGATAGCGCACCACGGCCCGCCCCCATTCGCAGAAGAAGAGATTGCCATGGAACTCGCTGGGAAACTGCCGCTCGAGGTAGCAGACGCCGCCGGCCGACGAGCCGAGCCCCAGATCCGCGAGCGGCGGCAGCGCCTCGTCCGGCCGCTCGTAGTACAGGTACGGATAGCCGTGGTCCGCGCCGAAGAAGCTGTGGCAGAGCCGCAGCTTGTAGTCGCCGCCGTCGTTCTCATTGTCACGCACGAACACGTTGAGCTCGTCGTCCAGCGCCACGTCGTAGATGTTGCGCAGGCCGGTGGCGAAGACGTGCAGATCGCTGCCGTCCGGGCGGCAGCGCAGGATGCCGCCCCCCTCGAGCACGAGCCGATCCCCCTCCGGCCGCGGCACGCTCGCGCCGTGGTCCCCCAGCGCCAGGTAGAGCCAGCCGTCGTGGCCCATGAGGAGCCCGTTCGCGCAGTGCAGCCGCGGCGGGTTTTCTTCGGGAGGCAGGCCCAGGCCGCTCAGTAGGTCCCGCCGCTCGTCCGCGACACCGTCGCCATCGCTGTCGCGCAGTGCCGTGAGCAACGGCGAGTGCGCCGCATACACGACGCCGTCATAGTAGGCCAGGCCCTGGATCGAGTTGAAACCGGAGGCAAAGACTTTGGCTTCGTCGGCATAGCCGTCGCCATCGCTGTCGCGGACCAGCCGGATCTCATCGCGGCGCACGATCTCGGTGCCGAGCCCGGTCATGTAGTCCACGGCGACGAAGATAGAACCCGGCTCGGGCCCGAGCGCGATGCCCGAGGGATACTCGATCAGCGGATCACAGGCGAACAGGGTGGCCTGGAAGCCGGCGGGCACCTGGAGAGGTGGGAAACGCTTCTCCGTCTGCGGGCCCGTCGCGGCCTGGGGCGGGTCCGCGGGAGGTGGTGCGCCGCGCAGAGCGGCCGCGCAGAGGACGAGCAGCGCCAGGAGAAAAGCGGCGTATCTCACGGCAGGGTCATTTCGATCGCTTGGGGGCGCGCCGAAGTACCGCCCGCTTCCACGGAGCCGCCCGAGCGGCTCCGGCTCCGGTTCTTCTGGCGCAAAAAAGAACGGCAACCAGCGACGGCATCGGCTCGGGCTTCTGGCCGCGCCCTCTCGGCTTGGAGCCGAGGGGGCTCGCTTTGCCTGGTGCTGGTTGCCGTTTCAGATCCGGTTTGCCCCCCTGCGGGAGTGGCTGCTCGTCATGGCAACCAAGAAGAATCATTCTTCCGGTGACAGCCGCAGGCGGGACTCGGGCATCGTACCGTCTGCGCGCGGCGGTTCAACAGAAAACTGCTCGCCGCGTCGGGATCGAGATCGTACTGCACCGACAAAACGCGCCGCTGCCACCGAGCCGCTCGGTCCCGGTTTTCGGTTTGGCGTCCACCGTCGGCTTCGGCAAGAATCTCTGCGTGCGTCACGCGTGCGATGACGGATTCGCTGCTGATTTGCGCCGGGCGCGGCAGCTCGCGGCCTTCTGGGAGCGGCAATTCTCCGTGCAGTTGCTGTTCGGCATCACCATGTTCCTCGGCGCTGCACTGTTGTTCTCCGTGCAGCCCATGATTGCCAAGATGGTCCTGCCCTTGCTGGGCGGGTCGCCGGCAGTCTGGACCAGCTGCATGGTGTTCTTTCAGGCGTCGCTGCTGGCCGGCTACACCTACGCGCACCTCCTCACGAAATGGTTTGACCCACGGGCCCAGGCTGTTGCTCATTCAGCGGTCCTCCTGCTGCCGTGCTGGGTCCTGCCGATAAGCATCTCCCCCGATACGATCCACGGTCTGACGCGGGATGCCAACCCGATGGCCTGGCTGCTCGAGCTTCTTGTGGTCACGGTCTGGCTGCCTTTCTTCCTGGCTTCCACGACCGCCCCCCTCTTGCAGAAGTGGTTTGGCCTCACGGACCATCCCGCCGGCAAGGATCCGTACTTTCTTTATGGGGCAAGCAACCTGGGCAGCCTGCTGGCGCTCGTCGCCTATCCGCTCCTGCTGGAGCCGCGTCTCTCGCTGGCGCAGCAGAGTCAGCTCTGGGCAGCCGCTTATGCGCTGTTCGCTGTGCTCACGTGGTGCTGCTCCTTTCTGGTCTGGCAGTCCGTTCGGCGTGCTGCGCCGGCCCACAGCCCCGCGGCAACCCGGCATGGCAGTGCGAAGGGGAACCATCCTGCGGATTCCAGCCGGCTCACAGCCCTGAGACGGACCCGCTGGCTTGGACTGGCATTCGTTCCGTCCAGTTTGATGCTGGGCGTTACCACGTATCTCTCGACGGATATCGCCGCCATGCCGTTGTTGTGGGTGATCCCGCTCATGCTGTACCTGCTCAGCTTCATCCTTGCCTTTGCGAAACGGCGTGTCATACCCGAGACATGGCTGCTGTGGGTCCTCCCCGTGGCTGTGGTGGCGCTGAGCTTCACGTTTTTTTTCGAGACGGTGGAGCTGTCGCTGGCGCTTTCGCTGCACCTGGGAACATTCTTCCTTGCCGCGCTGGTTTGCCACGGACAACTGGCGAAGGAGCGTCCGTCCGCCGACCACCTGACCGAATTCTATCTCTGGGTATCGATCGGCGGAGTCTTGGGTGGATTGTTCAACGCCGTGGTTGCCCCGCTCTTGTTCGATCGGCTCCTCGAGTATCCCGTCGCCCTGCTCTTGCTGTGTTTGCTCCGGCCGGGCGGGGCGCGCGGCACGCGGGGCCGGTTCGTCTACTGGTTCGATGGGTTGCTGCCGCTGGTGGTCGCCGCGCTATTAGCGCCGGCGATTGTGCTGGGGCTGCGCACGGCGGGCCCGAAGCCGTCGTCACTCTTGATCGCCTTGATCAGCATCCCGGCGTTGCTCTTCTGCTACAGCCTCAGGAAGCGGCCGATGCGGTTTGCTCTCGGAGTTGGTGCCATCCTGCTGGCCAGCCAGTTTGCGGGCAGCGCCTATGGCCGGGTCGTCCACAGAGATCGCAGTTTCTTTGGTATCTATCGGGTCATCTATAACCCGGAGTACAACTGGCACCAACTGGCCCACGGCAACACGCTGCACGGCCTGCAGAGCCTCTATCCCGCGCACCGCCTCTTGCCGCTGGCCTACTACCACCCGACCGGCCCGATTGGGCGGGTGTTCGAGGTGTTCCGAGAGAATCCCGCCAAGCCAAGTGTCGCGGTCGTCGGCCTCGGGGCAGGCTCTCTGGCGTCCTATGCCGAGCCCGATCAAGAGTGGACTTTCTACGAGATTGATCCCGTGGTCGAGCGCATTGCCCGCGACCCGCGTTGGTTCAGCTTCTTACATTACGCTCGCGCGGGGAAGCTCGAAGTGGTGTTGGCGGATGGGCGCATCGGCCTGGGGGAAGCGTCGGACGAGCAATACGGTTTGATCGTGCTGGACGCCTTTACCTCGGATTCGATTCCGCTGCATCTGCTCACGCGCGAGGCGCTGGCTCTCTACCTCAGGAAACTCGCCGCACACGGCCTCTTGGCTCTGCACATCTCGAATCGCCATCTGGATCTTCAACCGGTGCTCGGCACCCTGGCCGCAGATGCCCACCTCATCGGCCGAGTCTGGGGCGATCTGGACGTGGCACCGGGTAAGCTGGCATCCCAGTGGGTGGTGATGGCCCGTCAGGAGCGCGATCTTGGCCAGATCGCCGGGGACCGGAGGTGGCAGAACCTGCCCGCCGCGCCGGGCGCCGCGGTCTGGACCGATGATTTTTCCAATATCTGGAGCATCTTCCGCTGGAGATGAGGGGCTTTGCAGCGGCGGTTCTCCGGGAATCCCCCTCAGCCGGCCCTTGAACGCTCCCGAGTCGACCGAGCCGGATCAGCACAAAGCCGAGGCTAGCTCAGGGCCCGTTGTGTCGATGCGCCACCCGATCAAGCCAGGTGCGTCGCTCGCAGTGGCTCCATGAGTAGGTCAAATGTGCAAGTTATTTTTTGACGGGCCCTAACCTGAGCCGTGTGCGGTCATCGCACCGTAGCCCGACGCGCGAGCGAGGGACAACGCGCTCGCCGTTTGAGTCCCTCGCTGGCGCGTCGGGTACGTCTGCGCCGACTGGACTATGCCATCGAGCCAGACCAGCCATTCATCAGCAGCGCCCGCCATGCAGCGCCTCCGGCCGTCGGACAGGGTTCTTTTCAGTTAAGATGCCGCCGTGCAGCCATCCTGCCTCACCCAACTTACGTCTGGGACCGTCCCGCCCGGCAGCGGTGAAGAACCAGCACCACCAGTAGGCCGATCAGTCCGCCCAGCAGAGCCAGCGACATGTCCTTCTGCGCGTCCCACATGTCCCCCTGCTGCCCGTTGTACGCCTCGGCGTCGTCCGGC
>JBGPMX010000035.1:0-14812 GCA_041487215.1 Planctomycetia bacterium
CGCCGCGCCAGTAGGCAGCCCTGGCCGAGCGTGGTCATGCCGTAGCGCTCGCGCAGCGCTGGCTCCTCCTTGGCCAGGTCGAAGGCGTCGCGCGCCTGGTGCGAGGTGATCAGGTCGTACGCTTGAGTGTAGAAGCTGTCCCGCGCGGCGGTGGCGTCGCTCCGCGCCACGTGGCGAGCCATCTCGTCAAGCTGCTCGACGAGCGCGCGGCGGTGGCGGATGCGGTCGAGCACCAGGCCGCTGGCGTACAGGTCACGCACCTGGAACGTCGGACTGGCCGGGTCGCCGCCCACGCTGAACGGATCGTAGGCGCGTGAGAGGTACCCCGAGCCCATGGCGCGGTCCGCGTTCGGGATGACAATGTAGTTGGGCAGCCAGGTCCCCAGGCCTCGTTCCTGGTTCACGGCGCTGCCGTAGCTCGGGAACGCAGTGGCCGGCATGGGGCGGTGCCCCGTGAGCATGTGCTGGCTGGCCCGATCGTGCTCCCCCTCGGGACCGGTCACGCTGCGTACGAGCGCCACGCGATCGAGCATGCCGGCCGTCTTCGGCAGGTGCTCGCAGATCTGCACGCCGGGCACGGCGGTGCTTGCCGGCTGGAACTGCCCGCGGATCTCCTGGGGCGCGTCTGGCTTCAAGTCGAAGAGGTCGATGTGGCTGGGGCCGCCGGCCAGCCAGATCAGGATGCACGAGCGGGCGCGCTCGGGGAGCCGCTCGGGCGCCCCGTACAGCCCGTCGGCGGCGGACGCCGCTCGGACGCGGAGCAGCTGATCAAGCGACAGGCCGAAGAAGCCTAGCGCACCGACGCGCAGGAAATCGCGGCGCGTCCGGCCGTCACAGAATCCCACGTGCGTCTTCATGGTCGTGCTCCTCAAGTCGGTCGGCGTCACGGTTCCCCGACATTCTGCCACTCGAAGGTCAACGTCCGTCGCTACCGGTCGTAGCTGTCATCCTGAGGCTTTGCGAAGGATCTGATCGGCGGCATACGTTCTTCGGCGTTCCTGCTCAGTGGTTGAACGCGAACTCGCGCGAGTTCAGGATCGCCCAGAGCATGTCTTCGAGTCCCGTCTTCGGGTTCGGCGCATCGCCCAGTTCCCGCTGCCAGAACTCCGTCTCCTCGGGCGTGGGGGGCCGGCAGTACGCGCGGAGGTAGACGCTGCGGATCTGGATCGCACGCAGCTCGCTGCGCGCCGACGCGTCCGCCGTAGCCGCCGCCTGGGCCATCTGAGCGACCACCGATTTCTCCTGGGCCAGCTTGACATTCACCGCCTCGCCGATGATCAGGTGCAGCGCCTGCTTCAGACTGGCCGTGCGCGCCAGCGCACCGACCTCGCAGCCTCCCGTGCGGTCGCACCGCCCCAGGATATCCAGCAGATAGCTCGGCACGTTCGGATCGTTCACCTCGATGGCCCGCGTGTTCGGCCCGTGCGTCGACCCGTACTGGTTCGGGACACCGGTCACCTGCGCGATGGCGTCGGCCATCTGCGCGGCCGACAGCGGCTTGACGAGCGCGTGCGAGCCGAACTGCTCGTCCCGCTCATTGCCGGGCACCGCCGCCGACGCGCGCTGGTACGCCTCGGAGCGGCATATCGTCCGCACCAGCGCGCGCAGGTCGTAGCCCGATTCCCGGAAGCTCGCGGCAAGCTCGTCCAGCAGCCGCTCGTTCACCGGCGGGTTCGTCTCGCGCAGGTCGTCCACCGGCTCGACCAGCCCGCGTCCCATCAGGTGCGCCCAGACCCAGTTGGCGGCCATGCGCGCGAACCGCGGGTTCTGCGGGTCCAGCATCCAGTCTACCAGCTTCTCGCGCGCGTCCCCGTCTTCGTCGATCGCCGGCACCGTGCCATCGAGCAGCCGCGGGGCGGGCGCCTCGTTCGTGCGTGGATCCCGTACCAGGTTGTCGGCGACCACGCGCACCGCCTGGGCGGACGGTCCCTCGGGTTCGACGCGCACCCCGCCAAAGAACGACGCGAAACCGTAGTAATCATTTTGCGTCCAGACGTCGAGCGGGTGGTCGTGGCAGCGCGCACAGCGGATGCGGATGCCCAGAAACCGGCGTGCCACCTGCTCGGCGATCTCGGTCGGCTCGCGCGGCGCGGCGTAGTATGTGGCAGCGGGCACGATCGGCTCCGACGATCCCGACGAGCGAACAAGGCTCCCCTTCGCGAGCAGCAGCGTCCGGACGATCGTGTCGTAAGAGGCCGAGCTGCCGGACTTGTCGCGCTTGAGCTGGTTGGCCAGCCAGATCCGGTAGCTGCCCGCGGCGTTGCCCATCGCCGCGGCTGAGGAATTGATCTGCAGGTGGTCGCCCAGCTTGAGCGCCCAGAACAGCACGAAGTCGGGGTGCTCAAGCAGCTGGTCGATGAGCCGGTCGCGCTTGTCCGGGTCCGAATCGTCGAAAAAGGTGTCGAGCGTGTGCGCGTCGGCCCGCTGGTTCGGATCAGGCATGTGCCCGACCAGGTCGAGATAGACCCGGCGCAGGAACTCGGCGTCGCTCGCGCGCGGGGACACCGGCAGCCGCATGTGCTCGAGCTGCTCGAGGATCCGTTCATCGATGAAATTGCGAACCGGCACGCTGCTGGAGTCGAATGTCTCGTCGTTGAACGGGGCGGCGATCCGCACCGTGGCCACCTGGTTCGTGAAGCGCACGACGACGTCGGCTTGCCCGCGCCGCTGCATGTGCGCGAGGCCGTACTTGGCCACCGTCACGGTCGCCGGATCGTTGCTGACGAACAGGCAGAGCCGAGTCACGTCGCGCTGGATGCCGTCGCTGTACCGTGCCAGCACGGTGAGCTGCTGATCGGCGGGCGCGGTGCGGAGAAATCGATCATGAGGCTCGACATGGATCGACTCCAGCCGGGCGCGCGATTCATCCCGCCACGGCGTGCCCGCCTCGATCCAGCCCCGCAGCCGTTCGTAGTCCGGCGCGCCCTGGGCCAGGCGCAAGCGGCCGCCGTGCGAGAGTCCCATCGAGGGCTTGAGCAAGAGCAAGCTGGACGGCGGATCCGCGGCGTCGATGCGTCGCCCCTCGAGCTCCCGCGTGATGGCCGCATGATCGGAGGCGGGGTCATAGCCGAACAAGCTGAGGTGCAGGCCCCCCTTGCCCTGCGCCGAGCCGTGGCACTGACCGCTGTTGCAGCCCGCCTTGGTGAGGATCGGCACGATGTCGAGCGCGAAGTCGGAGACCGGCAGCTCGGCGTCTCGCACCGTGATTCGCGCGGTCGCGCGTGCGGCGCCGTGCACGGCGCTGACGCGTACGGACCCCGGCGCCAGCGCGCGCACGAAGCCCGCCTCGGACACCTCGAGCGCGCCGGGCGGATCGAGCTCGAAGCGGCAGGCACGCGTGAGATCCTCGGACGTGCCGGCGTCGGCGGTATCGCGCGAAACCGTCAGCTGGCAGCCGTCCCCAGGGCCGCAGAGCTCCAGTTCCGCGGGCCAAACCGCGAGCGTCAACTCGCCCGCCTCTTGTGCGGCGCTGGCCGCCGGGTCCGGCCGAGCGGCCTCGGGGCGCGCGGCATCCGCTTCGGGAGGACCAGTGGCCGTGGGAACTGGCGCGGACTGCGCGCGGTAGAGCAGCCAGAGGCTGGTGCACACGAGACCGGCCGCCAGGGCGAAGAACCCCACGAGTCGCCGCGACGTGTTCATGAACAAACCCGCGCCGAGAACCAGCGCGATACGTACCACGGGCCGGCGACCCTCATGATAGTCCGAGCGGGGGCGGATACCAAAGGAATTTCCCCCGGTAGTGGTGATGACAATTCCGCTCCCTGTCATTCCAAGGGGGGACGGAGTACGAACACAGCAGGCCCTCTCAGTCCTCGGGCACGCTCACCGTGGTCAGCTTGTCCGTGACCTGGATGTCCGCGATGTGCACATAGCCCGCCTTCGGGCTCGATCGGTAGACCGACCAGTTCCCCTTGTGCAGGTTGACGCGGACCTCGCGCGTGTTGTTCTCGGCGCTGAGCTTGAGCGTCGCGTACTCCCACTTGATCGGCTTGCTGCTGTCGGGTTTACCGTCCGAGCTGCCGCCGCTCGACCCGTGCTTCCACACGACGAGCAGCGTGGCTCCCTTCTTGTAGTCGAAGAGCACCGGCCCGGTCCCGGCCGGCGTCTCCTTCGCAAACAGTTCGTGCATGTCGTAAGGAACCAGGCCGACGTTGTCCCCCGGCACCACCGGTTTCTTCTTCCAGGCGTCGACCTCCTGCTGGAGCTTTTTGACCACCCCGTTCTTCTCGGTCACCTGCTTCTTGAGCTTCTGGATCTCCTCGTTCCGCTCGCGCAGCTCGCTGCGCAGCCGTGCCTCGTCGTTCTTCTTCGCGGGGCCGGCCAGCGAGGATGACGTGGCGAGCGCGAGGGCCGCGGCCAGCACGATCCGGCCGCTCGGCCGGCGTGCCCGAACACTGGGTTTCAACGCAGCGTACCAAGGGCGCGACATGGGGGTGTACCTCCGGAAAAAGCCGCATCGATTCTACCGAACAATTCCTCTGGACAAGAAACGTTTCTGTGTATATATGTACACTAGATGCGGGGCCCGAGGGCTTGTGTCTTGACGTTCAAACCCAGAGAGCTGACCCAGGTTTTACGAGGAAGCCAAGGAGGGAATGGACATGCTCGTGATTTCGCGTCGGGTCGGGGAGAAGATCCGGATCGGCAAGTCGATTATCGTGACGCTGCTGGACGCGGGGCGTAAGCGAGCGCGGATCGGCATCGAGGCTCCGGCGGATGTCTCCGTGTTGCGGCAAGAGCTGTTCGATTTCGCGCGCGGCCGAACGGACGGCGTGCGGAACGAGCTGGTGCCGTTCTGAGCGCGGTCGCGTGTGAGTTTTGCACATCGGGCGCAGGCTGTTTAACCCGAACCCCAGCGGGGTCGGCGCAGGGGCGCGCGAATCACGCAGAGCACCGCGAGCACGCATGCGCCGCTCGCCAGCCTACCGTTCGACCCATCCCACGCGCGGGCCCCGTTGGGGCACCGGTTCAACATGCGGCGGGTCGGAGCGGCAGGCTACCGCTTACCGCCACACTGGTCCCAGCGCTCGCGCAACTGGTCGGGGGTGGCGGTCCCGGTCGTCCCGAGCTGCTCGACGGTGATCGAGGCGACGAGGTTTCCGAACGCGGCCGCTTCGAGCGGATCGCAACCGGCCGAGAGCGCGGCGACGATGCCGGCCGTCGCGCTGTCGCCCGCTCCCACCACGTCGATCGGTCCCCGCACCGCAAAGGCGGGCACTCGATCGGCCCGGCCCGCGTGCGCCACCAGCATCCCCTCGTCGCCCAGCGTGCAGTAGACCGCTCTTCCGGTCCGGGCCGCCAGCGCGCGAGCGGCATCCGCCATCTCTTCGCCCGCGGCGGTGCGCGCGACCGCATGCAGGCATTCGGACCGGTTCGGTTTCGTGAGCACGTTCCGGAACAATCCAATGCGCTCGCGGCTGTCGGCAAGGATGGGTTTTTCGCGGTAGCGCTCGCCCAGCTCGGCCAGCCGGGTGCGGATTTCGGACGTGACGACGCCGCTTTCCGGCTCGCTTACCTGGTCGGCCAGGATGACGGCATCCGCGCGGTGGACCACCGGATCGAGTCGCCGCGCGATCTCGCGCACCAGCGTGGCGGGCATCGCGTGACGATTCTTGATATCCAGCCGGTTCAACTCGCGCGCCGCGCCGGATCCGTCCGTCAGCATCGGCTTCGTGTAGGTCGGCGTGTGCCGCTCGGCCGTTTCGATCACGTGATCGAGCTCGACGCGCCGCTCGGCCAGCGCCCGCCGGAGCTCGAACCCCTCGCCGTCCTGCCCGAGGACCGTGAGCGCCAGGATGCGGCCCACGCCCAGCGCCGCCAGGTTGTTGGTCACGGTCCCCCCGGCCCCTGGGCTCGTACGCACGCGCACCACCTGGTACGCGTCCAGCCCGGTCTCGAGCGATTTTTCGGTGAGCCGCGCGTCCAGGTCCAGGTACTTATCGAGAAAGAAGTCCCCGACCACGGCGATGGTAAGCCGGGGCAGTTGCCGCAGGATTCGTGCGATCGTGTCGCTCGTGAGCATGTCACTCGCCCGCGATTTTGCGCACGGCGTGGTACAGCGCCGGCAAGGTGGCGCGGTGGTCTCCCTGCACATAGAAGCTCGCGCCGCCGTCGGCCACCGTGCGGGCCAGGATGGTCTTCCAGGGACGGAAGTAGTACTGCGGGTTCGACCGCGGCGCCTCGCGCCGCGTTTCGTCGGGGAGCGGCATGAGGTCGAACACCGCCGTCGTGAAGTGGGCGATCGCGTGGCCGTCCTGGTGAGCGACGTTGCGCGCCATGGCCAGCGCCTTGAGATAGACCTCGGGGCCCATCACGGCGGAGCCGAAATTGAGCAGCACGCCGCGTTCGAGGCGCGCGACGCCGCCGGCGAACACCAGGAAATCGCGGTAGCTGGTGGCGCCGAGCGCCGCGCCGTCGGCGTTCGGGTGCTCGTGGATGATGTCATAGCCGATGCCCACGTGCACGGTGACGGGGATGCCGAGCCGGACGCCGGCCGCCAGGATGCTCACGTCGCGGTGCGGGAAGTCCGCGGGCCGCTCGATGGCGATGGCGTGCCCCAGCGACTCGCCCATACCCCACCCGCGCTCGGCACCGGCGCGGATGGCGTCGTTCATGGCACCCGTCTCGCGCCAGAGACCGAACTCGCCCGTGCGCACGTACCGCGCCACGCTCTCGGTGGTGGCGCCGATCTGAGCGAACTCCCAGTCGTGGATCGGCCCGGCGCCGTTCATGGCCACGTGCGTGATGAAGCCACGCTCCATGAGGTCGATGATGTAGCGCTGCACGCCGGCCCGGATCACGTGTGCGCCCATCATCAAGATGGCCGCCGGCGCCGACGCGGGCGCGGTGTTCCCCGCCCGCGCCGCAACCAGCCGCGCCGCGACGGGCTCGATCGAGGCATGCTCGAAGGCGGGGGGCTCGGCGTCGAGCGCAAGGATGACCGAGAGATCGAGGTCGTGCGTGCGCTCGGCGAGCGGCTGGATCTTCAGGCGGCTGCGATCGAATGCGGGAAACGGCATAACGAAACGTTACTGCGGTTCGAGATACGAGTGCGCGGCGAAACGGAGAAATCGCCCGTTCGTTCCCATGGTAGCCCGAGGCGCCGGCGAGGGAAATTCATTCTCTGCACATCTTGCTGGCCGGCTCGTCGAACAGGAACCGCAGCAGCGCGTCCTGATCACGATAGTCCGGGATGACGATGTCGGCGCCCGCGCGGAGCAGCCGGTTGCGCTTCCACTCGTTCACCCCCGCGCGGCGAACCTCGTCGCTCGCCACTGCGACGGCGACGCCGCCGACCCGCTTCACCTCCTCGATCTCGACGAACCCGTCGCCAAACGCGAGCAGTTCGTCGCCGCGCAGCCGGTGCTCGCTGAGGATACGGTCGATCACGAGCTTCTTGGAGAAACTCTGGTAATCGTCGAGTGCGCCGTAGATGTGCGCGCCGAAGAAGTCCGCCACGCCGATCGCTTCGGCCTCGTCCCGCACGTACGCCAGGTCAGTGCCGCTCGCCAGGTAGAGGTGCAGGCCGCGGTCGCCGAGGGCGCCGAGCAGCCGGTGCGTGCCCGGCACGGTCATGAGCTCGGCCGCGATCGTCCGCTGCCGCAGGCCGCTGAGGCGCGCCGCGACGCGTTCCCAAAGCCCTTCGTGGTACTGCCGTTTGTACTCGAGCGGGTCGCGCGGCGTCCCGCCCCGCTGGCGCACTTCGTCGGCCAGCTGGATCATCTGGTAGATCGTCTGGCGGCCGTTCAGCCGCATCACGAACTCCTCGACCGCCGCCGATAGTTCCGCCGCGCTCTCCGCGGTGCCGGTCTCGGCCAGGATGCGGACCATCATCGGGATCATGACCTCGGGCCAGCCTTCGCGCAAGAGCGACAGCGTGCCGTCGAAGTCGAAGAGCACGGAGCGGAACCGGCCGCGCGGCAGATCGTCCCGCACGATCTCGATGTCAGTGCCGGGCAGGTAGCGCGCGGGAACCGGAGTGCGGGGCGCGAGGCCTGGATCACCGTGTCCCGGGCCGGCGAGATCGGAGTCCTCTTGCATGTTCCAACCTAGCGCGCTTGCGCTTGAGGGTTCAAGCGCGCGCCCCTAGCGCGCCTGAGCGGTCTCGAGCTTTGCCGGAGCCGAGTCGGTCGCCGAGCAGGTCTCGAGCACCCGGAGGACATCCTGCTTGCCGTACACGTCCGTGAGGACCTGGGGGTGGGTGGGGTTGGAACCGCAGAACACCGCCAGGATAGGCAGCCCCTGGCTCTCCAGGCCCAGCAGCTTCTGCAGCGTGTCGGCCTCGGGGTTTGCCGTTGTCTTGTCCGCGCGGAGCGTGACCACTCCCTTCTCGGCAATCGCCTTGCGAACCACTGCGCTTCCTAGAACGAACCGTTCTAGCGTCTTGCAGGTCAGTCACCAGTCCGCGGTGAAATCGACCATCACCGTCTTCCCTTCCGCCTCGAGCGCCAGCAACCGGTCCTGGCTGTACGGTTCCCAATGCGTTGCAGGCGCATACATGAGTCCGAAGCAGACGTAGGCGCTAAGAGCGATCACCGCGACGCCGACCGCGGGCGCGGCCAACCGTTTTGCGGCCGACATGAGCGGGTCGGAGAGGCGCCCGTAGAGCCAGGCGGCCAGGGCCACGAAGATGCAGAAGACGACGGTCCAGACCACCAGCTCGCCGTTGGCGCGGCGCTGCCAGAGCAGCCAGGCCGCGGTGCCGAGCATCAGGAAGCCCATCACCTCTTTGAACCAGTTCATCCACTCGCCCGGCCGCGGCAGCAGCTTCAGCCAGCCGGGGCTCCAGGCCATCAGCACGTAAGGGAACGCCATGCCGAGGCCAATGGAGCTAAAGATCGCGAAGATGACACCCGGTGGCTGGATGAGCGCGTAGGAGAGCGTGGCGCCCAGGAACGGGCCGCTGCACGGCGTCGCCAGCAGGGTGGCCAGCATGCCTTTGCCGAACGCGCCCGGCAGCCCCTCGCGCTCGGCCGCAGCCGCTTCCAGACTGCTCGTGAAGCCGGGGAGCTGGATCGTGTAGAGGTCGAACATACCCAGGGCGAAGATCAGCATGAGCGCGATCATGGAGACCCAGAACACATTGCTCTGAAACTGCTGGCCCCAGCCGAGCCCGGCGAAGGCGGCGAAAGCGGCCAGAACCAAAAACACGGTTACGATGCCGGCTCCGAACGCGAGCCCGAGCAGACGCACGCGGGATCGGTCCTCGCCCGCCTGCTTGACGAAGCCGTAAATCTTGAGGCTGATCACCGGCAGCACGCACGGCATGAAATTGAGGATGAAGCCGGCGATAAAACCGAAGCCCAAAGCGGCGGCCACCCCGCCCACCCGCGTGCGGTTGACGACCACCCCGTTTTCGAGTGCCGCTGCCAACGTGGCGGAATCGGCGGTATTCAAGGCATACGGGTCCGTCGCGTGGGCAGACGCATCGCCGGCCGCATCCGCGAGGATCGACCCGGAGAGCTGTGCGTGGTCTGCGGCCCCGCCGCGCGACCCGGCACCGGCCGCCGGATCGGTCGGCTCGACGTCGCTCGACGCCACCGCGGGCGCGGGCTCGGCGGCGTCGGCCGAGCGGCGGCCAGGCGCGAGCACACGCACCGTCACCTCAAACGCCTGCGATGTGGGCGCCAGGCAGCTCGACTCGTTGCACACCTGGTGGTCGATCACCCCCTTGAGCACGTAGGTGCCCGGCCGAGCCGAGGCGGGCACGGCGATCGGGAGGCTCCAGGTGACCCGCCTCTCGTAAAACTCCGAGGTTGTGCCGAAGCTCGGGTCGGCCGCAGTGATCGGTCGCGTGTTCGCGGTGACGCCGCCGCGCGGCTCGAGCCCCGCGCGATCGGTCAGGCGGATCACGGTGGGACGCGGGCCCGACTTCGCCTGTTTCATACTGGTCGCGTAGATGTGCCATCCCGCGTCCAGGTCGGCCCGGATGCGCAGCTCGATCTCGCCCCTCGGGGCCGCTTCGGCGGGCTCGGCGGAGACGGTAAACCGGGCGGGGTAATTCGGCTTCGGCCGCAGCGCGGCCGGCGCTTCGGCCGCAGCAGCGTTCTTGGTGCTCGCCGAACGAGCGCCGCTAGGGCGGCCGGCCGCCACTCCCTTCACCTCCACGGTCGCCGTGAACGAGTCGTCGCGCGGGGGGAGGCAGCCGTTATCGTCGCACACCTGGTAGTGGATCTTCCCCTCGATCGTGTGCTTGCCCGCCGCGGCGCCGGGAAGCACCTGGAATTCTTGCGTCCAGGTCGGGCTCGCGTCGTGGATGAACACGCGCTTCCCAAGCGCGGGTTCGTACTTCGCCTGCGGCCGCGTGCCGGACCATCGGCCGCTCGCCTCGAGCCCATCGGCGGGATCGAGCGTGATGCGGGTGGCCACGGATTTCATGTCGGGCTGATCGATGTCGTACGTGTGATAGCCCGAATCGAGCGCGACCGACAGCTCGAGCTTGACCGTGTCCCCCACCTGAGCGGTTGCGGGGACCGCGCGCGCCGAGACCGCCGCCGCCGACCGCGGCGGCTTCGCCGCCGACGATCCGGGAGCGGCACCCAGAAGAAGCACCGAAAGGGCCGCCCAGGCGATTCCGATTCGGCATGCGGCTGTCATGAGGATGAGGCTCCCGACGGACTTGTGTGCCGGAGCGGATGGGGGCGGCGGTCCTGCTCCGCATGGTCCCGCATCCAGGACCCGTTCCATGGGTTCCCGAGGCTGTCCTAAGCAATGGTATCGGCAAATTGGCAAAAGGGTCAAGCGATGCTCCGCCTCCTCCCAACAGCCATGCCGGGGCGGTGACGCCATCGGTAAAGCCTTGTGACAAAAAGAGCTTCGAGATAAACTGAGATGCTTTGAGAGCTTCGCTCCACGCGTCAGGTCCGAACGATCTGACCGCGCAGCACGGACACGTCCCGCGCTAAAGAGCATTCAGGAAACGCAGCATGGCGACAGCGCTCCCCGCAACCCCTACCGCCGCTCAAAGCCCCCAGGTCGGCGCTGATATCCTGGTCGAATGCCTGATCCGCCACGGGCTCGAGGTGGTCTTCGCCTACCCGGGCGGTGCCAGTATGCCCATTCACCAGGCGTTGGTAAAGTTCCGCGACCAGATCCGGACGGTGTTGCCTCGGCACGAGCAAGGCGGGATCTTTGCCGCCGAGGGCTATGCGCGCTCGACCGGCAAGGTCGGCGTGGCCATCGCGACGAGCGGGCCGGGTGCGACGAATCTGGTCACCGGGCTGGCCGACGCCAAGATGGACTCCGTGCCGATCGTCGCGATCACCGGCCAGGTGAAAACGCACGTCATCGGCACGGACGCGTTCCAGGAGACGCCGACCGTCGAGGTCTGCCGAGCAATCTGCAAGCACCATTACCTGGTGACGCGGATCGAGGATCTTACGCGGGTAATGAAGGAGGCGTTTTACATCGCGTCCACCGGCCGGCCGGGCCCGGTCATCGTCGACATTCCGAAGGACGTGCAAGAGAAGCGGATCATCCCGGACTACGATCCACCGATGGACCTGCCGGGCTATCATCCGTACCGGCCCGCATCGCCGCGCGACCTGCGCCGGGTGGCGGACGCGATCCAGCAGTCGCAGCGCCCGGTGATCTATGCCGGCGGCGGCATCATCTCGGCGGGCGCGTCGCCCGAGCTGCGCGAGCTGGCGGAGAAGACGGGCATCCCGGTGGCCATGACGGTGATGGGGCTGGGCGCCGTGCCCGGCACGCACTACCTGTCGCTGGGCATGCTGGGCATGCACGGCTCGGTCTGCTCCAACTATGCGGTGAACGAGGCCGACCTGCTGCTCGCGCTGGGCGTGCGCTTCGACGACCGGGTCACCGGCAAGGTCAGCGAGTTCGCCAAGCACGGCCGCATCGTGCACGTGGACGTGGACCCGAGCGAGATCCACAAGAACAAGCCGGCGCACATCCCGATCGTCAGCAACGTGAAGGACGTGCTCCGGGAGCTGATCAAGCTGGTGGGCTCGGGCAACCTGAAGGAGTGGCTGGCGCAGATCGACGAGTGGCGTGAGGCGGAGCCGTTCCGCTACGACGACCGCGACGACTGCATCATGCCGCAGTACGCGATCCAGGAGCTCTGGGAGCAGACGCGCGGCGAGAACACGGTCATCGCGGTGGGCGTCGGCCAGCATCAGATGTGGACCGCGCAGCACTACCGCTTCATGCACCCGAACACCTTCCTGAGCTCGTCGGGGCTCGGCGCCATGGGGTTTGGGCTGCCCGCGGCGATGGGCGCCCAGGCGGCCAACCCGGGAAAAACCGTGATCGACATCGACGGCGACGGCTCGTTCCTGATGAACATCCAGGAGCTGGCGACGATCGCGTGCGAGAAGCTGCCGGTCAAGGCGCTCATCCTGAACAACCAGCACCTGGGCATGGTGGTGCAGTGGGAAGACCGGTTCTACGAGGGGACGCGGGCGCACACGTACCTGGGGCCGATCGACCGGCCCGAGGCATTCGGGCAGGGGGGCGCGGAGATCTCCAACCCGTATCCGGACTTCGTGAAGATCGCCGAGGGCTTCGGCATCGCCGGGCGGCAGATCCGCCGCAAGAAGGACGTGCGGCCGGCCATCCGCGCCATGCTCGAGCACGACGGCCCGTACGTGCTTGACGTGCTCATCCCCTACCAGGAGCACGTGCTGCCGATGATCCCGGCCGGCATGACGGTCAAGGACATCATCAAGGCGTAGCGCCTGTTGAAAAACTGTAGCTGGACTCGCCAGTCCCCGCGGCGGGCCGTCCGGGTGGGCCCGGTAACGCGTCCCTTCAAAAACTTCGATCCATGAAGTCAAGAATCTCAAACATTCTCGCGGTCGTGCTGACCGTGTGCGCGGCCTGCGTCAGCCTTGCCGCGCCCCGCCGAACCGCCCGTGTATCGCTGATGCTCATCGACGAAGCCAGCGGCAGCCCTGTGCCGGGCGTAGTCCGGGCGCAGCACCTGGGAGAGGACGGCGACCCGATCGCGCTCGCGGGCCTGAGCTCGCGCGGTCAGGGGCTTGATCCGAAAGCGCCGATCAGCCACTGGTACGCGGTGCCGGGCCGGGCCACGCTGGAGCTCCCGCGCGCGCAGCTCCGGCTGGAGGCCCTGTCCGGACTCGAGACCGAGCGCACCGTTGTCGCGCTGGACCTCTCGGATCAATCACCCGCCGAGCTGCGCATACCGTTGCGGCGGTTCAGCAAGCTGCGCGAGGGAGGCTGGTACGCTGCCAACACGCATCTGCACCTGCGCGACCTATCACGAGCGGAAGCCGATCGCTACCTGCGCGAGCTCCCCGCGGCCGATGGGCTCGACCTGCTGTTCGTCTCGCACCTGGAGCGGGCCGGTGACGACGCCAGCTACATCACGAACGAGTATCCGATCGGCCGGCTGAAGCAGCTGGAGAGCGCACGCGTCCAGGTAGCGAATGGCGAGGAGCACCGGCACAACTTCGGTGCCCAGGGCGAAGGCTACGGCCACGTCATGCTGCTGGGTATCCACGAGCTGGTGCAGCCAGTGAGCATCGGTGCCGGCATCTCGGGCAAGCACCCGGACGCGCCGGCGATGGCGCGCGGCATCGACCGAGCGCACGAGCAGGGCGGCACGGCGATCTGGTGCCACAACGACTGGGGCTATGAAGACGTCCCGAACTGGCTGGCCGGCCGGCTCGACGCGCAGAACATCTTCGACGGCGGCAACCACGGCGGCTACGCCGACAGCTTTTACCACTATCTCAACGCCGGCCTGCGCGTGCCGTTCTCGACCGGCACGGACTGGTTCCTGTACGACTTCGCGCGCGCTTATGCCCGCGTGCGCGGCGAGCCGTCACCGCAGAGTTGGCTGGAAGCGCTGCGCGCCGGCCGCACGTTCATCAGCAATGGACCTCTGCTAGAACTCCGCGTCCAAGGCCCGCCTGCCGCGGGGCCTGCTCGCGGGTTGGTCACTGGAGCCGAACCGGGTGAGACGATTGCGCTGGACCGCCCTGGCGAGCTGGTGGTCGAAAGCACGGCGCGTGGCCGCCTGGATTTTGGGCGTTTCGAGCTGATTGCCAACGGGCGCGTGATCGCGTCCGAGCCGACCCGATCGGTCGCGGACCATTTCGAGGCCCGGCTCCGCTCGAAGCTGCCCGTCACGGAACCGTGCTGGCTCGCCGTGCGAATCAACACGGCGGCGCAGAACGAATACGGCCAGCCGCTCTTCGCCCACAGCTCGGCCGTGTACGTCACCGTGGCGGGCCAGACTGTGCGGATCAATGAGGACGTGCGCTTCCTGTTGCGCGAGCTCGAATCGGCGCGAAGTGCGATCGCTGCCCGAGCTCACTTCGAAACGGACGCACAGCGGACCGACATCCTGGAGCCGTACGACCGAGCCATGGCCCGCCTCAAGCCAACCGCGCGCGAGTGAGCAGTATTCCACGCGTCGCCGAGACTTCGCAAGAGAGACGAAGACCTGGGACGACTCGATCGCAGTCGCTCAGCCGCGGTGGAACCACCCGTAGGCGGCCGCGGCGGCCACGAGCCCGACGCAGCCCGCGAGCCAGACAACCCACGCCCAGCTCCGCTCGCGGCGGCGTAGCGGCGCGCCGGCGCGCAGCGCGGCGACCGTGCGCTCGATGTCCGACTCCATCTTGGTCTCTTGCTTATTCCGCGATAGGTGCGCGACCAGGTCCACGAACTCGTTGAAGCCGCTGAGGTGCAGCCACGGCCCGGCCTCGGCGCGCGCCACGCGGATGTCGCGCGCCAGCCGCCCGGACCGGACCCCCTGCCGGATCTCCGCCGAGCGGAGTCGCAGCTGCTTGCGCTGCCCCGCCTCGGTGTAGCGCACATACCAGAC
>JBGPMX010000036.1:0-14472 GCA_041487215.1 Planctomycetia bacterium
CCATCAACCTCCTGGACGCACACTACCGCAGCTTCCAGAACGAAGTGCTGCCGTGGTGTGTCTCGCGCGGCATCGGCGTGCTGGGCATGAAGGGGCTGGCGGGCGGCAGTCCCAAGGGTCGCATCCCGAGCCAGGGCCTGGCGACCGCCAAGCAGTGCCGACGCTTTTCCCTGAGCCTGCCGATTACCAGCCTGGTCTGCGGGATCCTCTCGATGGAAGACCTTGCTCAGGATATCTCGGTGGCGCGCAACTTCAAGCCGTACAGCGAAACGGAGAAGCATGAGCTTCTGGCTCGGGTCCGGGACGTGGCGACCGACGGACGGCACGAGCTGTTCAAGAGCACCAAGTTCTTCGACGGCCCGCACCACCGCAAGCAGCACGGCTTCGATCTCGACACGCCCCCCGTGGCGTGAGCGGGAAAGGGCGCTCGAGCGCCCTTCCCCGTTCATCGGTTCCGCGCTGGCTGAGTCCGGCCCCCTCGCCCGCTCATGGATCCGTGGGAGAGGGCAGGGTGAGGGTTGGTGACAATACCGTGTGATAGTCGGGTGCGTAGCGTGGGCTTTACCCACCACTGGACTTGGACGCTCGTCCCTCGACCCTCTTGCGCCGTTCTTAGTTCGTCTTTGGAGCGGGGGGCACGGTGAAGTCCCAGAGCATGACCACGGCGTCCGCGCCGCCGGACGCCAGCCGTGCGCCGTTCTTGCTGAACGCCACGGCGTACACCCACTTGCCGTGCTGCCCCAGGTTCTTCAGCTCCTTGCCCGCTACAACGTCCCAGAGCCGTACGCTGCGGTCCGCCGAGCCTGAGGCCAGAATGGGCGCGGCCGGGTGGAAAGCCAGTGAAAGCACGTCGCCCGTGTGGCCCGCCAACTCTTTCTGCTGCACCCCATCCGCGGCGTTCCAGATGCGGATCTTCTTGTCCGAACCACCGGAAGCGATGAGTGAGCCGTCGGCGCTCCATGCCAACGCATAGACGACCTGGTCGTTTGCGGGCGTCTCGCGCAGCACCTTGCCGTCGGCCATGTTCCAGACGCGGATGGTCTTGTCGAGCCCCGCGGCGGCGACCTGCGAGCCGTCCGGCTTGAGCGCGATCGCGCGGATCGAGTCCTTGGCGCCCGGGAGCGTCGCGGCCAGCGTGCCATCGGCGACATTCCAAACCTTGACGACGTTGTCGTCCCCGGCCGAAACTAGCTTCTTGCCGTCCGGCGTGAACACCAGCGCCCGGATCCAGTCCGCGTGCCCGTCCAGCTTCCGCACCGGCTCGGCCTTGCCGGGCTGCCAGAGGTTGATCTTGTTGTCGAGCCCGGCCGACGCGAGCATCGAGCGGTCGGCGGACCAGGCGACCGCGGTGACCCAGCCGGTGTGCCCGGTGAGCGTGGTGGAGTCGCCGGTGAAAATGTCGAACGTGACGACGGTATTGTTGAACAGCCCGGCGGCGAGCATGTCTTTAGGTCCGCCGACGGCGACCGAGCTGACCACGGCTTGGGGCACGTGGAAGGTTTTGAACAGGCGGGCGTTGTCGGCGTTCAGAGGCTGCACGGTGTCGAGCGTGAAGAGGGCGAGTGCCTCGAGTGCCTTGTTCAGTTCCGCCTGAGCGCTGGCGAGCGTGGCGGCGGGGCCTTTCGCGGCCTCGGCCGTTTTGGCGGCCGCTTCCGCCCTGGCCTTGGCGGTTTCCGCGGCGGTCTTGGCTTCCTCGGCGGCCTTGGTCCCCTCGGCCTTGGCCGCATCGGCCGCCTTCTGCCCATTGCTGGCGGCCTCCTCGACGCTCTTTGCAGCCTTCGCCTTGGCGTCGGCCGTCTGGGCCGCCGTCTTGGCTTCCGCATCTTTCTTGGCCGCCTCCGCCTTGGCGGCGTCGGATTTCTTCTGCGCCTCGTCGTAGCCTGCCTTGCTTTCCCTGCTCGCCTTTTCCTTCACCGCGGCGACTTCGGCCAGCGTCTTGGCGTCGGCCTCGAGCTTCTTGTAGTCCTCCTTGGTCAGTGCCGCCTTGGCGTCCTCGGCCTTCTTGGCCAGGTCGGCGGCCGTGGTCATCGCCTTCTTGGCGAGCTCGTCCTTGTCCTTGGCGGCTTTGGCCAGGTTGGCGGCGTCGGTCTCGATCTGCTTGGCAGCGGCCTCGGCTTTGGCCAGGGCTGCCTTGAGGTCGTCGGGATTTTTGAGGAGTTTGGCGAGCGCGTCGCGAGCGGCCTGGAGCGCCTCGGCGGCCGCCTTGTGTTCGGTGGCCTTATCGGCGGCGGTTTTGGCGGCGTTCTTGGCCTCCTCGACTGCCTTGGTAGCCGCCGTCTTGGCCTCGTCGGCGGCTTTCTGGGCCACCGTGGCCGCATCCTGCACCGCCTTGACCTGCGCGGCCTTGTCCCCGGCCGCCTTCACTGCGTCCTTCAGCTCCTTGTCCGCCTTCTCGTAGGCGGTTTTGGCGACATCGGCTACCTTCTGCACGTCTGCGGCGGTCTTGGCCGTATCGGCCGCGCTCTTGGCGGAGGTCGCCGCCGTGGCGGCCAGGTCTTTGGCCTCCTGCACCAGCTTCTTGTAGGCGTCCTGGCTCAGGGCCGCCTTGGCCGCATCGGCTTTCTTCTGGAGCTCGGTGGCCGCCTCGGTCCCCTTCTGTGCCGCCACGCTCTTGGCGGACGCGTCCGCCGCCGCGGCCTGAGCGGCTGTCGCCGCCTCGTTGGCGGCCTTCTGGAGCGGATCGGCCGCCGCCTTGAGCTCGTTGACTTTCTTCTGCGCCTCGGCTGCGCGCTGCTCCGCCTGCTCCTTTGTCTTGGGCGGCTCGTCCGCCCGCACCGGGACGCTCACGACACATACCAACCAGGCCATCGTGGCCAGGGCGACCGAGGTCTTGCGCATGGGATGCCTCCGCGTGGGTCAAGCTCGCGACACAAAGAAGAGATCCATCTTAACCCGCCCAGATTGTCGTGTCAGCAGGCAAGATCCTTCGCTGGGCTCGTTCCTCGCTGCGATCAGGATGACAGCCCGTGCTCTCTTTCCCAATAGGAGCGCGGGAGCGAGTCCGGCCCCCTCTCGCGCTCATGGATCCGTGGGAGAGGGACGGGGTGAGGGCGCCCCCTCACGCAGCCCAAGCGCCGCCCAGCGCAAAGCAGCGTCTCACCTCCCCGGGCAGTTGATACCCCCCTTCCCCCCCTTGCCAAGGGGGGGACAAGGGGGGGTATCCGCATCACTCTCTTCCCGCATAGTCCATGAGCGCGGGGGCGAGGGGACCGCAACCCGGGGGAAGCACCGAGATCCTTCGCTTGCTCGTTCCTCGCTTGGCTCAGGATGACGGTGCGCGCTCGTGCCTCGCTCCAGATGACAATGACTTCACCCGTCCTTCGAAGAGCATGCCGTCCCTAGGCCGTGTCCGCGGCCGGCTCTTCGGCGGCCGGCGGCTCCTCGCGCGGAAAAACCCAGATCTCGCCGAACGGTTCGTTCTGCTCGGCCCGGATACGCCGTGCCTTGACCAGCTCGAGCAGCGCCAGAAAGGTGCCGACCACGCGGCCGCGCTCCAGCGGCAACTCGAACAGCTCGGTGAAGGCGAGCCGCCCCTGGCGAGCGAGCCGCTCGAGGATGCGTTCCATGTGTGTCTGGATCGGAGTCTCGTCATAGACGATGTTTTTCGGTGCGACCGCCAGGGTCTGGCGCATGAGACGCCCGAAGGCGCTCACCAGATCCCAGAGCTCGACGTCCCGGATCGGTTCGCTGCTCGGGTCGGTCGCCGGGTGCAGCAATTCGGCCGGGATCCGCGGCAACCGCTCTTGTTGCTCCGCGGCGAGCTGCTCGAGATGTTCGGCGGCGTCCCGGAACCGCTTGTACTCCAGCAATTGCCGCACGAGCTCCGCGCGCGGGTCCGCTTCGGCCTCCTCGGCCCCTTCCACGCAGGGCAAGAGCATGCGGGATTTGATTTCCATCAGGGTTGTGGCCATGACCAGGAAGTCGCCGGCGACGTCGACGTCCACGATCCGGATCAGGTTCAGGTACTCGAGATACTGCTCGGTGATCTGGGCGAGCGGGATGTCCAGGATGTCCAGCTCGTTCTTGCGCACCAGGAAGAGGAGCAGGTCGACCGGGCCCCGGAAGATGTCGAGCTCGACTCGGTAGGTCATGATGGCTCTCGGGTCGCTCGGCGCCGCGCCGAGCCGGAACGCGGCCGCGCGTAGACGGACGCGTTTGCTCTGGCGGGACAGATCATCTCATCCGATCCGTCCCATGCTGGTCATTCTTTCGGGCTCTGAGCGGGGGCACAAGGCGATTCCCGGCTTCCCGCGGCTCGGCGGGAAGCTCCCCTCTTCTGGAAATTTACCCTCTCGCCTCGCTTCGTAATCCCGCCCCGCCGTCCCGGAAGGCGGCATTGCCAGGAAGGGGACCTTGGCTATAATGCCGCCCCTCTTCTCAGGCCGCGCGCCAGCCGGTCCGGGGAGACTTCGTCCCGGCGGCATACCTTCTGGCACCGGAACGTCATGAGGGTTCTCGTCAATTCCTGGTTCGGCTACGCACTCAAGACCGGCGTGGGGTTCTACGTCGATCAGCTCGTCAGGCACCTGGGCCAGTTGCGGCCCGAGGTCGAGACGCTCTGCTTCCGGCCGCCGCTGGACGGCCTGATGACGCTGACACTGCAAGGGACGCAGGGTCTGCGCGCGGGAGCGGGGCGGCGCCCGGAGCTCGCGCGCGGGTTCGCCGCCGCGCCCGTCATGCGCACCGCCTGGAACACCGCGCGCGACATGTACTTCGGCTGGGTCTGCCGCTGGAACGAGGTGGATCTCTATCACGAGCCGAACTACATCCCGCTCGCCTACGACGGCCCGATCGTCACCACGGTGCACGATATGTCGGTGCTGCTCTATCCCGAGTGGCACCCGATCGATCGCGTGCACTATTTTGAGAAGCACTTCTACGACCGGCTCGGGGCCACCAGCCGGTTCATTGCCGACTCGCAATTCACCCGGCAAGAAATGATCGCGCACCTTCCGGTCGACCCCGATCGGGTGGACGTTGTGCCGCTGGCGGCGCGCACCGGGTTTCGCCCGATGGCGGAGCCCGAGTTCCGGCCGGTGCTGAAGCGGCTCGGCCTGCCGAACAAGTACCTGCTCTTCGTGGGCACGATCGAGCCGCGCAAGAACCTGCTCGGTCTGTTGCGTTCCTACGCCACGCTGCCGCCGGCGATCAAGTCGGAGTACCCGCTCCTGATCGTGGGCCGGTGGGGCTGGCGCAGCCAGGAGATCGCCGAGGAGTTCAAGAGGAACGAGGACTCGGTGATCCTGGCGGGGTATGTCAGCGAGCACGACATGGCCGCCGTGTTCAACGGGGCCACGGCGATGGTGTACCCGAGCCTGTACGAGGGGTTCGGGCTGCCGCCGCTGGAGATGATGGCCTGCGGCCGCCCGGTGATCGTGTCCAACCGGTCCTCGCTCCCCGAGGTGGTCGGCTCGGCCGGGATCACCGTGGAACCGGACGACACGGACGCGATCGCCGCTGCCATTCGCGAGCTGATCGAGAACCCCGAGCTCGCCGAGCAACTGGCCGATCAGGGGCTCGAGCAGGCGCTGCAGTTCTCTTGGATGAGGACTGCGTCGCGCACCGCCGAGGTCTATCGCCGGGCGCTCGACCGCGCCTTGCCCATGGCCCGAGCCGCCTGACGAAAAGAACAACCCGCAGGGGCGGTCACGCGGCGGCATCCTTGCGGCGGGCGACGTACCCCTCGAGGTACTCCAGCTGCCTCCAGTTCTGGTGCCGCTCGAAGCCGTAACGGCCGATCTCGCCCAGCGCCTGCTCGAGCTCCCAGCCGCAGTGTTTCAAGCGAAAGGCGGCCAGCGCCATGTTCGTGCGGTGCTCGCCCCCCGCGCAATGAAAGAAGACGGGGCGGGCCGGCGGGAAGGCCAGGAGGTCGGCCGCTTCGTCGAGCTGCGCGTACGTGCCGCGGCCAGTGCCCGGCATCAGGATCTTGTGCCAGGCAACGCCCAGCGCCCGCACCACATCCCCCTCGCCCAGCCCGTCCTGCTCGGCGGGGTTGCACGCCAGGTTCAGCACCGTCTTGATGCGGTATTGCTGGATGATGCGACGCAACGGCCCCGGCATCTGCCAGCCCCCGCGGTAGAGCTGGCCCGGTTCGACTACGGCGAACCGCTTGGGCAGGACGTAGTAGCGGTAGCCCTTGAGGGCGTACCCGAGCGCGGGGAGGAGCGTCCCACCGGCCAGCACCATCCATCGGCGGCGGCTCAGCATGCCGCAGAACAGACAGGAATCATCCAAACGGGTCAAGAGCTCCTGCCACCGTGATCGGCGGGGTCAGGAGACCCGCGCCGAACGGTGCCACGCCGTCACCCTTCGAGTGACCGGTAAACGCGTGTCGTCCCGAGTGATGCGAGGCAGGAGCGCAAACTGTCATCCTGATCGCAGCGAGGCACGAGCGGAGCGAAGGATCTCGGTGGCGCGTCGGCGTGGCGCTATCGCGTGGGACGGCCCGTCTGTGCGACTTCCGATCCGTCGCGCGAAGCGGCGGGTACTGCCGCCTTGGAAGCCCCTTCGCGGACGTCGTAGCAGAGCAGGATCTCTTGATCGCGCAGGAACAGCTTGCCGCCGGCAATGACCGGGTGCGCCCAGGCCGCCTGGCTGCTGCGGTCCGGCTGGTTGAAGCGCCCCAGCTCGACGTAGCCGCGCGGTGTCGCTTCGAGCAGAGCCACCGTGCCGTCCTCCGCGCGGGCATAGAGCCGCCCGTCGGCGTAGGCGACCGCGCCCTTGCCAAGCTTGTTCTTCTCGTTCCAGACCATCTTGCCCGATACGAGCTCCTGGCACACCCAGCCCTTGCCGTCCGAGTAGCCGTAGATGTGGTCGTTGATCAGCACGACGCCGCCGTGATGGTTCACCATGACCTTGTTGGCGTACACTTCTTCGAGTTTGATCTGCTTGCCCTGGGAAACGAGGCGAATCAGGTTGCAACCTGCGCCGTAGCCGGACGTCGCGTACACCAGGTTATTGTGAATAACGGGCGTGGGGATGGCGGCGGTCGGTCCGCTGCGCGGGTAGCGCCAGAGCAAGCGGCCGTTCTGCGCCGCCACGCCGGCCACGCTCTGGCCGGTCATCTGTACATACTGGTGCGTGCCGCCGCTGTCGTCGGGCATGACCGAGCTATACGCGGCGCCGTCGCTGAACTCTTTGCTCTGCCAGAGGGCGTTGCCGTTCTTCTTGTCGAGTGCCACGAGGGTCCCCTTGGCCCCGCCCGGCGTGCAGATCACCTTGCCGTCGTCGACCAGCGGAGACTCGGTGTAGCCCCAGCCCGGTACGCTCCCCCCGAAGTCGCTCACCAGGTTCTTGTGCCAACGCAGCTTGCCGCCGGCTGTTTCGAGCGCGGCGACATCGCCGCTCACCCCGATGCAGTAGAGCATGTCGCCGTCCACGGTCGGGGTGGACCGAGACCCTTCGCCGTACCCCACGTGCCGGTTGGCCGCGGCGATCCGCGTGGCCCAGACCTCTTTGCCGGTGGCGAGATCGCGCGCCCAGACCACCTCGTCCTCGCCGCGATACCCCATGCCGTAGATGCGTCCGCCGGCGATCGAGGGAGTGGTGTAGCCGCCCCCCAAGCCGCTCACCTTCCAGACCAGGGGCGGGCCATCCTTGGGCCAGGTCTCGAGCAGATCGGTTTCGTGCGAGATGCCGGTTCGCTCCGGGCCGCGCCATTGGGGCCAGTCGGCGATGCGGCGTTCCGAGGCGGCTGCCCGCCTCGACGCTGCCGGCTCGGCCGCCGCCACCGTGGCGGGCGGGTCCGAGAAGGCGGCGATGGTCGTCATGGCGACGGCAACCACCGCACAGGGGATCCAGCAAGCAAGGGCTCGGGACTGCATGGCGGGGACTCCGGGTCTTCGGGGCGGGAAGCAGCCAACCGGCCGCGCGGTCCGCTCGTGGCGGGTTCAGGAACTCAAGTCGAGTCTATAGAACGCCGTTCCAGGCGGCAAGGCGGGCCGCGGCTACGCGGGAACGCCCGCGTGTTCCAGAATCTTCTTGAGGATGGGGATCGAGTCGCGCATCGCGGGCTCGTAGTACTCGACCGCGACGTACGCGTTGACGTTCTGGGCACGGAACGCGTCGATGAAGTCTTGGATCGGATAGGACAGCTGCCCGCCTCGGACCGGCTCGTTCGAGCTCCCCGGTTTGGCGTTGCGCACGGCGATGTGGCCCACGTGTTTCATGAGCTCGCTGGTCTGCTCCAGGCTAATCGAGTTGGCCACGATGTGGCTGATGTCGTAGTCCAGGCGCAGGCCGGGCACGGCCGTCAGCAGCTCGAGCGCATCCGCCGGCTGCTCGGCGATCGATGCCGTCTGGTTCTCGAACGCGAGCGCGATGTTGCGACGGGCTGCCATGGCGTGCATCTCCTCCAGCATCTCGGTCGCGTTCTTGATGCAGGCCTCGCGCGGCAGTTCGTCAAGGAACCTGCCGGGCTGCACACGGATGAGCGGGACTTCCGCCGCGCGGGCGCACGCCACCACGCGCTCGAAGTGGGCGAGGATCGTTTTACGCGCGGCGGGGTCCGCCACGGTGAGCCCGGGGAACTGCGTGCGGTCTCCGAGCGCGAAGCCGGCGTGCACCGCGATCGGATCCATACCGAGCCGGTCGCAGAACTCGGCGATCTTCTTGCCGTGCGGCTCCGGTTCCGTGAGGGCCGAGGGGGAGACGTGCGCCCACCCCTCGCACATCGCCAGCTCGGCATAGCGGAAGCCGAGCTTCTTGATCTCCTCGAGCGCGGCCTGCCAGCTCATGTCGGAGAACGCGAGCGACGAGCAGGACAGCTTGAGGCCCATCGGCTGCCTCCGCTCGAGTGCCGACGAGCCGCCGCGCACGCGCAAGGGGGCGAGCGCCAGTGCGGCGGCCACGCCGCGCAGTAGATCGCGGCGCCGCCAGCCGCGCTGCGCTGCGGGGGCCGCTGTCATCGCGCTGTCATTTAGGCCGGCCATGCCGATATTGTGGCGAACTGCCGGGATGGGGACAAGCGCGGTGTGAAGGCGCCACGTTCGCTCCCGGCTTGATGATCTCATTCGAGAGCTCTTGGACCCGGACCGGCTTACTCGGGAAGGGCCGGCGCGTGCGTTGCGCGAGGCGTGAATCGGACGTGCAAGAGGCCGGTCTCGTCCTGGACCGTGTACGAGCCGGACGGAGCCCTGCGCCAGCCGTCTGCGCGGTGGGAAGCGAGCGCGCTTATTAGATGCAGCGTGGCGGGCAGCGCCGCGGGCGTCGCTCCAACCGGAAGCGGCGCCGTCGCCGCGCGCACCGCATCCGCCGCGCGCACCGCCGGTGTAGGCACGGGGGCCCCCGCCAGCCGAGTGAAAGTGACCTGCCCCACGCCCACGGGGAACTGGCCCGCGACTGCCCGGTAGTCCGGGTCTGTGTCGAGGCCGTCTGCTCCGGACGCGGCCGAGCGCAGCACGCGTTCGACGAGTTCGGCATCACTGCCGATCATGAGATATCCCAGCGCGACCGTGACCGTGACCCTGCGCGGCGGGGCAAACAGCGGCACGGCCGCGGGCAGCGGATCCAACCAGGGCGGCAGGCTGCATTCGTAGAGCGATTCGTGCTCGATTTCGCGCCGGCTGCACGGCTTGCCGACCCGCGGCATCAGCTTGGCGATCGAGCTGGACATGGTGGCGGGGTCCGCCAGCTCGAGGGCCAGCAGCTGGCCAGGCGCGCCCCCCGGCTTCGGCCGGTCGGTCAGCAGGATGGCGCGGCGCCCCAGCGGCGCCACGAGCTCGCTCTCCGGATCGACGCCCGTTCCCGCGCCGAGCCAGCGCTCGAGCAGCTCGGCGGGCGTACCCCAGCGCAGGGCGGCGCCGAAGAGCTGGGTGGTCTGCAGGATGCGTCGCGGGTCCCAGCTGGCGCTCGCGTACGACGCGATATCGGCCGGCACCCACGCGGGCGGGGCGAGGTCTTCGCCGGAAAACGCCGCCAACTTGCCGAGCGGCTGCGCCGGCCCGTCCCAGAACACGGCCGTCTTGGCGAGCGCGTCCCAGCGATCCGTGCCCAGAGCCAGCCCGCCGCCCAGCGCCCAGACCGACCCCAGCCCCGACAGGTCGAGGGCGGCGACGATATCGTCACGCTTGCCGCCGCCGATGATCTCGAGCAGGGGCGAGGCCATCTCGAGCAGCCGGTGCGCGTCGAGGTACCAGCGGATGCGCGCCGGCTCGGGTGCGGCCCCCATGACCCGCTCGTACGCCGGCTTGCGGGCGAGCGACCGCGCCGCGCCCGTGCTCCAACGCGCCAAAATGCCGCGCACGGTGTCCGCGTCGCTCGACGCGATCAGCAACGATCCGTGCACGGCCCAGGCCGCGATCCTCGCGGACGAACCCATCTCCGCGCTCGGTTTCATGAACACGCGCAGCGTCGTGCCGGATGTCTCCTCACTGCGCGCGGCGTACCCCGCCGCGCGCAGCGCCGCGCTCGCGCGCTCCGCGAGCGCCTCGCTCGCCTCGTTGTCCTCGCCCAGCTCGGCCAGCAGGATGATGGGCATGCCGGTCGCCAGCGAGTCGCGCGGGGCACGCACGGCCAGCGCGGCCTGGCCGCGCCCCAGCGCGATTACCTCGCGGAAGCTCACACCGAGCTGCCCGGCGACCAGGTTATCCCAGGAGGCGATCCAGCCTGCGATCTCCGCACCGTGCGCCAGCTCTGGTGTCGAAAGCAGTGCCTGCCACGGCAGCGCGTCCGGCCGCTCGGCGATCGCCTGGCAGTCGCGCACGTGGATGAGCGCCAGGGTGTCGTCGGGCAGCAGCTCGTCGAACGCGATGCCGTCGGCCTGCGCACGCGCCGGCGGCGCCACCCCGAGCAGCACGGCCGGCAGCAAGAGGGCGGCATGCCGGAACCAGCGATCCTTCGCCCAGGAAGACGTGAACATCGCGGCCTTTTCCTTTCTCTATTCCGAGCTCGCCTCGGCGCGCGCGGCTCCGTCCGCGGATCGTATTGTACCGAGCGCCGGAAACGGGGCAACCCGGACCCCGCCTCCTAGCCGGGCGCCACGCGTTCCGGTTACGATTGCGCGGGGTGGCCTTTTTTTTCTCCGCGCCGACAACCGATGATCGATAACGCGCCGGTAATCCAGCATCAGCACAAGGGCCTGACCATCGAGGGCTACTCGCGCGCCGCCGTGCAGACCTACTGGCGCATCCCGGAGCTCAAGCTCGGCTTCGATCTGGGCGCGCAGCCGTGGAGCTTCATGGGCACGCCGAACTGGTTCCTCAGCCACTGCCACCTCGACCACGCCGCGGCGTTGCCGGTCTACGTGGCGCGGCGTCGCATGATGAAGATGGAACCGCCGAACATCTACGTGCCGGAGGTTACCCTCGAGTACCTCGATCGCATGCTGCGGCTCTGGGAGCGGCTCGACCGCGGTCGCATGCGCTGCACGCTGCACCCGCTCCGACCCGGAAGCGAGGTGGAACTGTCGCGCGAGAGCGTGGTCACCGCCTTCCCGACCAGCCACACCATCCCGTCGCTCGGCTACATCGTCTGGGAACGCCGCCGCAAGCTGCGCGACGAGTACCAGCAGCTCCCCGGCAACGCGATCCGCGACCTGCGGCTGGCCGGCACCGAGGTCACGCGCGAGCTGCGTCTGCCGCTCGTCGCGTTCCTCGGCGACACCTCCCCCGCCGGCCTCGACGCGCACCCGGCGGTCTACGAGGCCCAGGTCGTGATCCTCGAGGCCACGTTCGTGGCGCCGAGCCACCGCAAGGACAAGATCCACAAGTTCGGCCACACGCACCTGGACGACCTGATCGAGCGCGCGGACCGCTTCCAGAACGAGCTCATCATCGTCGCGCACTTCAGCACGCGCTACCAGCCCGAAAAGATCCAGAAGATTATTGACCGCCGCGTTCCGCCGGCGCTGCGCAGCCGCCTCAAGCTCTGGCTCTGAGCCGCGCTCCTGGCTTGACAGTGTGGGGGGGTTCGCCCTAGAGTGACCCGCCTCAGTCGAGGGTGGTTCATGTCCGGTCCGGGGTAGTCAGCCTCCATGCCCGAAGTGGCACGTGTAGACTTCAGTCGGATTGCCCAGGATCTCCAGCTCAGGCGCGTCCAGGTGGAGAGCGTCGTCGCGCTGCTGGATGAGGGGAACACAGTCCCGTTCATTACGCGCTACCGCAAGGAGCGCACGGGGAATCTCGATGAGGAGACGATCCGGCGCATCCAGGAACGCGTGCGCACGCTCCGCCTCCTGGCCGACCGCAAGACGACCGTGCTGCGCTCGATCGAGTCGCAGGGTAAGCTGAGCGACGAGCTGCGCGCGGCGATCGAGGCCGCCGAAAGCTTCAAGCGACTCGAGGACCTCTACCTCCCGTTCAAGCCCAAGAAGCGCACGCTGGCGACCCAGGCGCGCGAGAAGGGGCTCGAGCCGCTCGCCTCCGCCATCTGGTGCGACGCGGAATCGGCGCGCGACCTCGCCGCGGCCGCTCAGGCGCTGCTGGATCCCGCCAAGGGGCTGAACACGGCCGAGGACGTGCTGAGCGGGGTCGGGCACATCATCGCCGAGACGATCGCCGAGAACGCCGCGGCGCGCGCGGCCGTGCGCCGCATCGTCTGGCAGTCGGGCAAACTGGTGAGCTCGAAGGCCGAGAACCTGCCCGACGACAAGGGGCGCGCCTACCGCGACTACTTCGAATACTCGGAACCGGCCGCGAAGATCCCCCCCCACCGCGTGCTCGCGCTCAACCGCGGCGAACGCGAAGAGGCCATCCGAATCCGGCTGGACCTGGACGACGAGGCGGCGCGCCAGGCCGTCTTCTCAGTGCTCCCCCCCGACGGTCACACGCACACCGAGCGGCTACGCGGTTGGGCCGCCGACGCCCTCACCCGCCTCATCCTGCCCAGCCTGGAACGCGAGGTGCGCCGCGAGCTCACGGACGAGGCCGAGGAGCACGCGGTGAAAGTGTTTGCGCGCAACCTGCGCAGCCTGCTGCTCCAGCCCCCCGTACGCGGCAAGCGGGTGCTCGGCATCGATCCCGGCTACCGCACCGGGTGCAAGGTCGCGGTCATCGACGAGATCGGCAACCCGACCGCGCACGCCGTCATCTGGCCGCACCCGCCGCAGTCGCAACGCGGCGAAGCCAAGGAGACGGTCGTCAAGCTGGCGCACGAGCACACCATCCAGGTGATCGCCATCGGCAACGGCACCGGCTGCCGCGAGACCGAGGAGCTGGTCGCCGAGGTCATCGCCGAGTCGCTGCCGGAACTCGCCTATACGATCGTCAACGAGGCCGGGGCCAGCGTCTACTCCACCAGCGCGGTCGGCCGCGAGGAGTTCCCCGACCAGGACGCCACGCTGCGCGGCACCATCTCCATTGCGCGCCGGCTCCAGGACCCGCTCAGCGAGCTGGTCAAGATCGAGTCGCAACACATCGGCGTCGGCATGTACCAGCACGACGTGCACCCGCGGCGGCTCAAGGAATCACTCGGCACGGTGGTCGAGTCCTGCGTGAACTTCGTGGGCGTGCACCTGAACACGGCCAGCGTGCCGCTGCTGCGCTACGTGTCCGGGCTGAATCAGCTGACGGCGCGGCGTCTCGTCGAGTGGCGGCAGGCAAACGGGCCGTTCCAGCGCCGGGAACAGATCCGCGAGGTGCCCGGCATCGGCGACGCCGTGTACACCCAGGCGGCCGGCTTCCTGCAGATCCTGGAAGGCGCCAACCCGCTCGACGCCACCTGGATCCACCCGGAGAGCTATGCGGTCGCGGAAAAACTGCTCGCCCGGCTCGAGCTCGACCCCGCCGTGCTCAACCAGCGCGAGAAGGCAACGCTGGTCCGCGACAAGCTCGAAGCGGAAGACCGCGAGGCGCTGGCGCGCGAGCTCGAGGTCGGCGTGGAGACGATGCGCGACATCATCGAGGCGCTGCAGCGCCCCGGCCGCGACCCGCGCGAGGACCTGCCCCCGCCGATCTTCAAGAAGGGCGTGCTCAAACTCGAGGACCTGCAGCCCGGCATGGAGCTACACGGCACGGTGCTCAACGTGGTCGACTTCGGCGCGTTCGTCGATATCGGGCTCAAGGACAGCGGGCTCGTTCATATCAGCCAGCTGTCGACGCGCTACATCCGATCGCCGCACGACGTGGTCAGCGTGGGGCAGGTGGTCACGGCCTGGGTGATGTCGGTGGACGCCGAGCGGCGTCGCGTCTCGCTGACGATGATCCAGCCGGGCACGGAGCGCAAGCCGCAACGCGCGCCGCGCCCGGCGAAACCCGCCGCGGCGCCGCCCCCCGCCGCGGCCGCGCCCCAAGCGTCCGCCGGCCCGCCGGCGCCCGCCTCGCGCGCCGTGCCGCCCCGCCCGCACCCGCCACGCCCCGCGCGCAAGCCGCGCCCCCCCTCCAAGCCCCTCCCCGCCTCCGTGCTCGCCGGCACCGAACCGGCACGCAGCTTCGGCGAACTCAAACGCCTCTGGGACGCCACACGCAAGCGCTAGACCAGGCTCTCAAGCAGCAGCTTGAGCTTGCGCACCTCGGTCTCCACATCGAGCGACGAGCC
>JBGPMX010000037.1:0-14430 GCA_041487215.1 Planctomycetia bacterium
ATGCGCGCCTCGTTCGGCAGCTTCAATCCCCAGGAACTCCAGAGCCTGAGCGAAGAGGATCGCCGCAAGCGGTTCGACGAGGTAAGGACGAAGGCCGAGGCGACCACCAAGAAGGCCGATGAGATGCTGGGTGTGATTCTGGAGCCCAAGCAGGTCGATCGGCTGAACCAGCTCCGCCTGCAGCGCGAGGGGGTGGGGGCAATCAATCGGCCGGACGTTGCGCGGCAGCTGGGCGTGACCGAGTCGCAGCAGGAGAAGATCCGCAAGATCCAGCAGGACGCGCGCCCGCAAGGCGGGCAGGGGGGCTTCCAGAACCTGTCGGACGACGAGCGCCGCGCGTTCTTCGCGCGCATGCAGGAGCAGCGCGAGAAGGTGCAGGCGGATATCCTGGCCGTGCTCAGCGACGAGCAGAAGGCGAAGTGGGGCGAGATGAAGGGGAAGGCGTTCACGTTCCCGGCACCGCAGGGTTTCGGTGGCGCGGGCGGGAACGCCGGCGAGCGTCGCCGGCCTGAGGCGAACAAGAAGGACCAGTAATCGCCTGCGCGGCCCTCTGGCGGGCGCACCCCGCCAGGGGACCGCGGCTGCTTTGTTCAACCCGCATGCCCCGACCCCCTATTCCAAACCAGCCAGCCGGGCGACCTCTGCCGGGCTGAGGGCGCGGGCATAGATCCGCACGTCACGCAGGCGACCGCTCAGATAATCGTTGGGCCCGAAGCCGATTTTGCAACTGTCCGACCGCGCGAAAGTGAATTCTTCTGGCGTGAGGCGCTGTTCACGGCACCGAGCGCACGGCAACGCCAAAGAACTGCCCCGCGTTGGCGTCCGTGCCATAGGTTGCCCGGCCGGTGACGAGCCGCAACGAGCGGATGCGTGGCGTCCCCGTCTCGAAATCCATGAAGCCGACCAGCTTGGCCCGGACGAAGTTGCCGTCGTCCTTGTGATAGAACGGGTGCTTCATCGTCAGCGTCCCTTCGAGCCGCGCGTGCGCCACGCCGTCCTCGACCGATTCGACTCGTGCGGTCAGTGACTGGTCGTCGATGCGGTTGTTGTCGAAGTCGGTATTCTCGGTCGGCGGGAAGAAGCGTCTGAGCAGGGTCGCGGGGACTTCCTTGTCGAGCTCCCAGGACGTACCCGATCGAACCGCACCCGGCGGCAGCAGCCTGACCCATTCCTCTTTCGTCCACACGATCCAGTCTTCGGAGGGCAGGTTGCCCCAGTTGCCGGCCTTCTGGGTGCCCAGGACCGATTTCGTGTCGAGCCGCACGAAGTCATCGCCGTGGCGCTCGAGATAGCGCGCGGTCAGGTGCAGCACGAGCGAGTCGGGGGCGCACGGGGGGGGAGCCGACTGCGGCGCGGGGGCCAGGAGCGGCTCGCCCCGCGTCACTTCCAGGTCGTGGATCACCCGTTCCATCTTCTCGGCGAGCCGCTCGGGATTGGTCGCCTCGGGGCGGTTGAGCGGTGCGACGTCGACCGGGTGCGCGTCGGGGGTGAGCAGGTAGGCGCAGACCGTTCCGGCCGGCAGCCCTGCTTCGAGCGATTCACGGTAGATGCGGTTTCGTTCCGCTTTTTCCTGGGCCGACGCGTCCCCATGCTCATTGTAATCCTGGTTGCGGAGATGAACCGGGACGAAGTAGCTGTTGAGCAGGTCGATGATCCTGGTGTTGGAGAGCGAACTCGCTCTCATGGCGGAGGCCCCGCCTCAGCAGCGGTAGTGCGCCAGGCTGGCGCCATCGTAGGTGAACAGGAAGATGGGGCGGTGCTGCTCTTTGGCGAGCCGCTCTGCCTCGCGAAGATCGCGCGCCCAGCCGATCGTGTCGAAGGCGCGCTCTTCCTTGCTCGGCTGCCACGCATCCACTCGTTGCTCGATCCACGAGCGGTCGCGTGCAGTGCCCGGTTGGTCCGCGGCAACGGCGGGCGGTGCGAGAGTGATGGCCGCGGCGCCAGGCCAGGTGATGAGCCCCAGGGTTACGACGGCGGCACCAAGTCTGGAATTCATGAAAAGCTCCTTTCGTGTTGCGCAACCTATGGTAGCAGCTGCGAAGCCGAGCACCAGGGGGGCGGACCAGGCAGACTTGGGGCGCTCGTTGACCACGGCCGGATGAATAATTCCTGGAGCCAGGCAAGCGAATGTTGAACGCGGTGGTCCACCGCAGCAGCTTGTTTCGATCCGGAGTGGACATTGGTAGACTTGACCAACTTGGGGCCATCGCGTGCCGACTGCGGCCGGCAGAACGGCAAGGCCACCCAAGCGCTCGGATGTCGTGATGCCGATTCTGAGGAGCCATGGCTGATCAGCAGCAGTTCCCTATTGGACAGCGGATTTCGTTGCCGGGGCACTTTGCCGATCCGGTTGTGCTCGACTCGGTTCGCCCTTTGGGAGACGGCAGCGAATGCCGCGTCCGACTGCGTGACGGAAGCCTCGAGGAGGTCGTGCTGTCGCGCGATGAAACTTCTCTACTCGGTGGACACGTCGGCTCGAGACACGAGGGCCGGCTCGCTGACGCCACCGAGGCAGCGGGGGAGGGCATTAACCGCCAGTTCTGTCACCTGATGATCAACTACGACATGCCGTGGAATCCCACGCGCCTGGAGCAGCGGCTCGGACGCATCCACCGCATCGGCCAGCGCGACGACTGCTACGCGTTCAACTTCGTGGCCACGTCGGGCGAGGATTGCGTCCTGGAGCACGCGGTCAAGCACCGCGACATTATCCGCCGCTATGAAGTCCCGGCCGCGGCGATCGATGGAAACGCGAGCAGCCAAGAAATGTGAGCAGTAACATGGCATCTCGAAAGCGCACTCAGAGCGGCGGAAAGCCACCTCGCCTCAAGGTCACGATGAGTGGACCGAGAGTCGGTGAAGCGCGCCTTTCCGCAGCAGATCTCGCGGAGATCGTCAAACGGACACAGCAGGCATTGAAACGTGTTGGTCGTGTCCTCTATGGCGACGACTCACAGCGCCAAGGGCGAGATCGCGCAGATGTTGAACAACTCTGCGAGCTCTACCTTGTCGCTTGGCAAGATGGCAGCGCGGTCGCTCAGCTCGAACTCGGCACTCCCACCGCACAACAGCACATGTTCGGTTACATCGGCGAAGAGAGCGTGACTTCGTTCGTTAAGGGGATGGATCGCCTAGCCAATTCCCAAGTCAGTGCATCCAGGTTGCCTTCAGGGTTTGATCGCGGGGTTCTGCACACGTGTGATGCGCTTGCCAGAGTGCTGGAGCACGGCATCGAGCAGATTAGGTTTGAGGTTCAGAATGGTGCGACAACGGCAAGCTGCAGGCTGGATTTGTCACTGCGGAACCGGGTGCAGGAGTTGCTCGGCCAACCTGCCAGCGTCTCCGAAACGGCCATGACGGGTCGGCTCGAAGAACTCAACGGCCATGGTGGCCTGAGCGGACGGCTCTGGGAGCCCGACGGTACCAAGTGGGTCTGCCACTTCAAGAATGAACATCTGGAACAGTTGCCTGACGTCTGGATGCGCACCGCCAAGGTTGTCGGCCGCACGATCATCGAAGAGGGAAGGGAACGCATCTTTGAGGTTGAATCACTCGTCGTTCTCGGAAGCGATGCGGAGATGTCTGCGTCGGGGCCGGCTTTAGCGTTTTGGACCTCCCTTTCACTCGAAGAATTGGCAGAACAGCAGGGCGTCGCGCCCGCGTCCGATCTCGACGAGATTAGCAGTCTATGGCCGGCCGATGACGACGCGGATGACCTTTTGCGGCACGTGCTCCATGAGCGCACCGTCCGGCGGACACTTTCTCCGGAGGACCACGCTTCGTGAGCGTTGTGCTCCTCGATACGAGCGTTGCCAGTCTGCTCCACCCGAAGAAGAGGGCGGACGCGCTACGCGCGAAGTACGAACCGCACATGCGCGGGCAGACCCTGTCATTAAGCTTTCAATCCGTCGCCGAATTGTGGGACTGGGCTGAAGCTAATCACTGGGGAAACAAAGCCCGTAACCGGGCTCGACGCCTTTATCCGCCGCTTCCTCGTGATTCCCTATGACTTCGAACTGGCAAAAGTGTGGGCACGGGTGATGGAGGCGGCTCGTAATGAGGGCCGACGTTTCGAATCCGGCGACTGCTGGATTGTTGCTACGGCTGTCCATCGAAAAATCCCCCTTTTGACGCACGACGGCGATATGGTAGGTCGTTCGATTCCCGACCTTCAAACGGTCACTTACCTTGACTTAACAGAATCGACCTGACCCATGCCTGACGATCTCCGTCTCATCGAAGACTACCTGCTGATCGAGCCCATCAGCGCCGAGGCGTCCCGCGAAAAACCGGTGCGCTAGGGACATATCTCGACGCTGCACCTCTGGTGGGCGCGGCGGCCGCTGGTAGCGTGTCGAGCGGCCGTGTACGGTGCGCTGGTGCCGGCCGATCGCTGGGTGAAGGACGTCGATCTGAAGGCGCCGCCCGAGGATGGTGCGAAGGCGGCGAGGGCGAAGAACGGCAAGAAAAAGGGGTTGAACCGCAAGGCCGCCAAGGAGTTCGTCACCAAACTCTGCCGCTACCCCAAGACGAACCCGACCAAGCCGGCCGACATCAAGATCAAGCGCGAGACCGAAGCCGCGATCGCCGAAGCGCAGAGACACATCCTCTGTCACCTACGATGACATCATCGCCGGCCGTGCGCCGCGGCCGCGGGTGCTGGACATGTTTGCCGGCGGCGGCGCGATCCCGCTCGAGGCGCTGCGGCTGGGCTGCGAGGCGTACGCGCTCGACTTGAACCCCGTCGCCCACATCATCCAGCTCTGCACGCTGGTCTACCCGCAGAAGTACGGCAAGCCCGACCCCGCCGCACGCGGCATGACCGGCCCGCCCGCTGGAGTCCCGGCTTCAGCCGGTTCTGACTCCAGCGCGGCAGAACCGCCTAAAGGCGGGACTCCAACCGTCAGCGCGATCGACACGGCCAGCCGGTTCTACGTGCTCTGGCGGTTCGTCTACAAAGCTGCCGAGATCGACGCCGGCGAGGCGATCGTCTTCACCTACGCGCAGCACGTCGAGCTCGACGGACCGCTGGGACTCTCGACCGGAAAAGACGCGCTGGTCGAAAAGAAGAAGGCCAAGTACCGCGCCCGGGATTTCAGGGAACGCGGCGATAACGACAAGATGGGGCTGCCGTCGGAAGCAGGCGGGACGCCTGCACCACAAATCGACGTACTGCACCGCGTGCTTTGGCTCCTGGACAACAGCCCGCGCAAGCTCGGCGGCTTCCTCACCAAAGCGTCGCCCGATCGCGAGCGGCTCCGCGTCCTCGCCCAGGCTCTGGTCGGCGCCAGTCTGTCGGGAAAGAGCGAAGAGGATGCGGAAAAGCTCATCGGCACCACGGCCGCCGAAAAAGCCGCACTCGGCAAGCTGCTGGCAAACTGGCGGTCGCTGATCGAACATGCCATCGAATCGCCAGCAGCACGGGTAGATAAGAAGCGAGGCCAGAGTAGAATGTTCGAATGAACGAGGGGGCATGATTAGGAGACTATTTCAGACGGTGGTTGTCCTCCTGAGCGAAGCAAAGGATCTTCTGCCGCAGGCACGAGACGCTTCCCGGCGCTCAGCATGACACCCTCCCTGGGGTTCTGAAATAGTCTGTACGGGAGATAAACCCATGAACTGGCAAGACCGAATCAGCATCAATCCGAACGTTTGCCATGGAAAACCATGCATCAAGGGGACGCGCATCTGGGTCTCCTTGATCCTGGACTTTCTGGCCAGCGGCGACACGATTGAAGACGTGCTCGCTGCCTATCCGCACCTGACGCGCGACGATATCCAGGCTTGCCTCGCCTACGGCGCCGAAGCCGCGCGGGAGCGATTCATTCCCGTTCCGATGACGACCAGATGAAATTCAAACTCGACGAGAACTTCGGTCCGACTACGCCGGCTCTCTTCGGCGAACGGGGGCACGACTGTCAAACAGTGCACCAAGAAAACCTCACTGGCTCCGACGACGCTTCTGTGCTGGCCGCCGCTGTCGCTGAAGCGCGTATCCTGATTCGGATCATGTATTCGGTACCGAGGTGCTCGGTCGTCAAGTTCCTGATAGTATTCTCGGTCTGATCCGCCGGATTTATCCGCTCGAAGGGGAAACGCAGGGAACGCCATCGTTCGGCGGCTCCGCCGCGAGGAGCCTGTCGCAACATTAGCTGGTGAGCTCATGTCCGTTCACGCACTGAAACCCTGGACCGAGCTGGTCAAGCTCCACCCCGATGTGGAATCGGGCAGCCTCGCCGAGGCGGTTTGCGCCATCGACCTGGGCGCCGTTTCGACCGGTGATCCGACAACACCAAAAGTCTACCGAGACCCGGATGCTTTTTTCGCGGCCACTACATCACCACCGATCTGCGGCTATTGCTCGAAGAAGTGCTCGCCAGCCTCGCCGGCCACGGGACGTACAACCGGGTACTCAAGCTCCGCAGCCCATTCGGCGGCGGTAAGTCGCACACGCTGGTGTCGCTGCTCCACGCTGCACGCAGCCGCAAGAGCCTGAATCAAATCGCAGATTGCCGCGGGCTCGCCGATCCCGGCAAAGTCGACGTCGCCGTGTTCGACGGCGAGAAGTTCACGGCAACCGGTAACAAAGACATTTGTTGCAACGCGAGGCGCTTGCGTTGGGGGCAACCGGTGCAGGTGACAAAAGAACGATCGACGCTCTTCGATCTCTTTTTGGCCATGCGGATGCGCGGGTCCGTACGGCAGTTGTCCAGGCGTTGAGCACAGTTCCCGAGGTGAGTCCAGGAGTGCTCAACCTGCTATGCCACGCGCTCGCTGACCCCCACTACAATGTGCGTGAAGCGGCCGGAGATACGGTAGCTGCGCTCGTGCCTCGCTCTGCTCAGGATGACGGCGGCCCTTGCTGGCACGCCCGAAACCGCCGTGATAGCGTTGGCTCGCCTGGACGTGACGAACGAGCGATGCGGCAGATTAGGCCGTGTCCGGTACTCGTACATAAAGTAGGTCCGCAGACCGAGGTGCGTCAGGCTTTCCAGCCTGACTCTGTTCGGCATCGGCCTTGTCAGGCTGGAAAGCCTGACGTACGCCCGATCGGCGCGTACGTTCTTCTGCGGACCTACTTAGTCCGAAGCGGGAGTGAGGAACGAGGCGCTCGCGGCTTCATTTCCTCGCTGCCGCGTCGGGCTCACGTCCCCGGTTTACCTTTGGCCGCGCGACGGAGGGCCGGATACCGGAAGCAGTGCACGAGGTGATCGTTCACCATTCCGGCGGCCTGCATGAAGGCGTAGCAGATGGTCGAGCCAACGAAGTTGAAGCCGCGTTGTTTCAGATCTTTGCTCATCGCATCCGATTCGGGTGAGCGGGCCGGAACCTGCTCAGGTGATCGCCACGCGTTGACGATAGTCCGGCCGCCGACAAACCGCCAGATGTAGGCGTCAAACGTGCGGGACTCGTCCTGGACCGCGAGGAAGTGCTGGGCGTTCCGGATCGCCGACTGGACCTTGAGCCGGTTGCGGATGATGCCCGGGTTGGTGAGCAGCTGCCGCTCCTTGCGTTTGCCGTAGCGAGCGACGATGGCGGGGTCGAAGTTGTCGAAGGCGGTGCGGTAGTTCTCGCGCTTCTTGAGGATGGTGTTCCAGCTCAGGCCGGCCTGGGCGGCGTCGAGCACCATGAACTCGAAGAGCTTGCGGTCGTCGTGCACCGGCACGCCCCACTCCTGGTCGTGGTAGCGTATGGCGAGGTCAATGGTGGCCCACTCACAGCGGCGCACGGCGTCCCCTGCGGAGAAGCGGAGAGGGCGGGATTCTCCAGGCGTTTCACAGTTCTGCGCGGTCAAACCACACGTCCTGATGCACAACAGGAAGAAACGTAAGTCGGACATCCCCGACGGTCAACCTTTTTGCCGCGGGTAAGTTGTCCGAGACGCTACCCGGGTGTCGGGACGCGCAAGCCTCCAAACTTATCCCGCCCGAGCAGCGCGACCGAACCTTGAGAGCAAGGTAATTGACTTAGTGCGAGTATTCGCCCTCGATCATGTCGCGGATCTCGTGCGACACGCGGAGGAATTCCGGGATGGTGCCGTAGGGGGGACCGGCCTCGGGTGGCAGCTCGTGCCGCGAGCTGGGTTGGAACCGCTCATCGTGGAGCTGCGGCCAGAAACCGGATGGGTCGACAAGCATCAGCTCGAGATCCAGGAACAGCTGCATCCGCTCCTTGATGTGCGCGATGCGGTTGTCGGCGACCAGGCTCAGGGCGCGGCTGTACGCGTCCTGGGCTTCCAGGAAGTCTCGCGCGGCGACGCCCGGGAAGCCAAGGGTCAGCTCCAGGCGGGTGCTCAGCACACGTTCCGCCGCCAGCGCGGCGCCCGCGATGTTGATGAGATACTGCTCGCGCGCGAGCGTCAGCGTCCGTAGCTCGTCACGCACCGCGAGCTTCGTCGTGTCCTCCCGTTCCACCAGCCGCCGCAGCCCGGCCTGGTAGTCGATGAGCGCCAGCCGGTAACGGTTACGCTGCGCCAGGCGGTTCAGCGGCAGGTCGAGTGAGAGGGCCAGGCGGGTCTCGCTCTCGTCGAACGTGAAGCCGAACGGGCGATTCTTCTCAGTCCGGATCCGCTGCTCGGCGTTCAGGTTCAGCACCGATCTCAGGTCGTCGGCCGTGAGCTTGATGGCTCGCCAATCGTCCGCGAGACGGCCGCGCTCGTTCATCAGGTCCAGCCGGTCGACCAGCGCGGTGAGCATTGCGTCGTCGCTGTTGATTTTGACCGGCACCAGCCCGACGCCGGCCGCGCGCATCAGCTGCTCGGCGGTGGCCAGCAGCCGGTCGGCTTGCTCGAGCGTCTGCCGCAGCTCCTGTTTGGGATCGGATTGCTCCGGCGCGCCGCCGATCAGGCGATCGCCGCTGCCGACCTGAGCTTCGGCGTCGTTCCGCAGCTGATCGGCCTCGCGCAGCAGCCGCTCGAGCTCGTCGAGCCGTGCCTGCTTGACGGCGGCGTCCAGCCGCTCGCGGAGCGCTGTTCCCCGCTGCGCCAGCTTGGCGGCTTGCTCGTGCAGGCCGCCGAGAGTTACCGCGTCCGCCTGCAGGCGGAGCGCGAGTTCCTGCTGGCGCTCGAGCAGGACCAGCAGCGCGTCCAGCGCATCCATGGTGCGCTGGAAGACGACGATCGGTGGTGATGCGGGCACGGCGCCGCGTGCGCTCGCGAGCTCCTGGCGCGCGCGATCGGCCGTCAGGCGAGCATCACTCACGCGAAGCCGGCCGTACAGCTCCTCGAGCTCCGCGAGCCGCGCGGCCTGTTCTCGCTCGCCCTGCTGCAGGCGCAGCCACTCCACCACGCGTTCGTTGAGCACGATCGAAGCGTTCAGGACCTGGGTCCGGTTCGGCGGCTGCTCGCGGCGGAACGCTTCCAGGCGATGCTGCGCGCGGCTCGCCCGTTCGCCGGCCACCTGGATCTCATCGCGCCGCGTCAGCTGCTCCAGCTCGCTGAGATCGATGTTGATCGGCAGCTCAGTCGGCAGCCCCATGGCGATGTTGAGGCGATCGAGCGCCGTCTCGAGGCTGTTGCAGGTGGTGCTGAGGCGGCTGCGACCGAGCAGCATGCTCTGCTCGATCTGCTCGACCTGCATGCGAGACTGGAGCCCGGCTCGCTCCTCCGCCTCCGCCTGATTGAACGCCCGCACCAGCGAGAAATAGTTCTGCGCGTCGATCTCGATCTGGCGGTAGGTGCGGAGCAGGCCGTAATACTCGGATGCACGTTGGAAGAAGAAGCTGCGGCGGAACCGGGCGAAGTCGCGCGCGGCGTAGACCACGTTACGCTCGGCCTGGATGAGCGGCTCGAGCCGGATGTCACGCTGCAGCAGTGGCTGCGTGAGCCGGAACAGCAGCTCGGAGCCCACGTCACTGGTGAAGCCATTCGGACCGCCGAACGTGAGCACCACGTCGTTGGCAAACCGGGCGATCAGAGCGCCGCCGGTCGCGAGCATCTGCTCGGCCTGGAACCGCGTGGGCACGCTGAGGGTCTCCACGGTGTGCCCGCCGCTGACCACGTGGTCGTAGTCCACGGTCGTTCCGTTGCCGGTGTTCGAGAACTTCGGTGCGTAGGCGAACCGCTCGAGTGTCAGCGCCAGCGCGGAGCGGAACAGCGCTTCCTTCTGGATCTGGTACTCGCGGCTGTTGGTCACCGCCAGCTCGACGATCTCCGGCAGCGTCAGCCGCCTGGCCTGATCCCGCATGCCGCTGGGCGGGTCGGAGCTGAAGGTGCGGCTGTACTCGTTGCGGATGCTGGGAAATTCGAGCATCCGCGCCAGGCACTCCGGCGTGATGGCCTGCCAGGCGGTTTCCGGAACGGAACGCAGCGGCAGACCACTGGTGTAATCGGCGGCGGCGAGCGGCCCGGCCGCCGCCGCGCGCCGTGGGGCGCCGCTAGGGTCCGGCTCGGTGCGGGGCGGGGGCAGCTGCTCCTGAGCCGTGGCGCTCGCCCGCTCGGCCGAGGCGGTGCGAATGCCGCTCGCCGCCACGCCGCCGCTCGAGCTGTTCGGTGCCGCCTGGCGCGCCGCATCGGGCGGCGCGGCGGGCAGCTGGTAAGCGTGCAGCCGGGGCTGGGGCGGTGGCAGCGGGGGGTGGTCCAGATCCGGCGGGTCGGGGACGCGCGCGTCCGGCGCCTGCCGGATCGTGAAGCCCGGCGGCACTTCCCATGGGGTGCCGCAGCTCTTCTCGCCGATGACGCCGTACGCCTCGGCGTCCGCCGACCGCCGGTAGTGGCCGCGCGAACAACCGACGACCAGCGCCACGATCAGCAGAGGGGGGAGTCTCCGATGACCTGTCATCATCGATACATCGGAGAAACGCGGCCGTTAAATTGAGAAAATCCGCTACGACTCGACCTGTCGAGGTTCTTGAGACGCTTTCGGTCACCGATCCTGGATACGTTCGCGGTGGGTAGCTCGCAGAGCGGTGAGGCGATTTTGTTGGCGGTGCACACTGCTCAGCAAGTAACATTCGCGCGTCCCTGGATACCCCTTCCAATCCGCGAGGTGACGCATGCCGGTTCCGCTTGGTCCGCTCGAGACGCCCGGCAACCGCTCCGAACTGGATCGGGTCGTCGAAGAGGTGGTCAGCGAAACGCACATCCGGGCGGATGCCCTGCGGCCTGAGGATCGCGCATACCTCAAGGAACATGCGCTCAAGAAGCCGATGGGCGTGTTGCACATCTGGGCGCTTGGTGTCGGCGTCGTCATCACGGGCGAGTACTTCGGCTGGAACGGCGGGCTCGGCGTGGCCGGACCGCTGGGCATGCTGCTGGCCTCTCTGTTCGTCTGTGTGCTGTATATGACGTGGGTGCTCGCCCTTTCGGAGTTGTCGGTTTCGATGCCGTTCGCGGGCGGGCCGCTCGCCTACGGCCGCCGCGCAATTGGCCCGTGGTTTGGTTTCGTCATGGGCTGGTCGATGTTCCTTGAGGCCCTGTTCGCCACGATCGGCACCGCGATCGCCACCGGCGGTTACATCTACTTCGTCGCCCATCTTCTGTCCGACGGCATGGACAAGCAACTTGCCACGACCATCGCCGCGCTGGGTACGGTGGCGGTATTTGCCGTCGTACAATGGGTGGGGGCGAAGGAACAGGCGAAGATCATGGAGTGGATGACCTACGGGGCGATTTTCGCCCTGGTGTGGTTCTGGATTGCCTGCATTCCCGGCGTGCGCATGGAGCGGATCTTTACCAAACCGCTCCTGCCGGACGGCTGGTCCGGCGTGATGAAGGCGATCCCGTTTGCGATCTGGTGGCTGGTGATGATCGAAACGGTGGCGCTGGCACCCGAGGAGGCCCACGAGCCGCACCGCACCATCCCGCGCGGGTTGACGCTGGCCCAGATCACGCTCATCGTGCTGGTCGTCTTGACCTGGTTCTTCGCCGCCGCGGCGGGCAACGACTACAAGAAGACCGGTGATGAAAACAACTCGTTTCCGTTGCCCCAGGTCTTCAGCGAGGTCTGGTCGGCGCCGTCCCAGAGGCCGCACGTGCTCGCGTTCTCGATCGTGGCGATCTTCGGCATGGTGGTCAGTTACAACGGCATGCTTTACGCCGTGAGCCGCCAGTCCTTTTCACTTGGCCGCGCCGGGTACCTGCCTCGCATCCTTGGGCACGTGCATCCCGAGCGACGCACGCCCGATGTATCGATTTTTTTCTGGAGCCTGGTCGTGGCGGGGTTTGTGATCTGGGGGCACTTCAATGCCGACGCGGTGACCGTCGCGGTACTGACCTGCAATCTGACGGCGCTCGTGTGGTACGTGCTGGCGATGGTTTGCCTGTTCGTCCTGCGGGTCAAGGAGCCGAAGATGTTTCGGCCGTACAAAGTGCCGCTCTATCCGTACTTGCCGGCCGCGGTGATGGGGATGAGCCTGTTCGCAGCGGTGGTGTACGGCTGGCTCAATAAGGCGATCGTGCTCTGGCTGACGCTGGTCATGTACGCGGCCGGCCTGGCCTACTACCTGGTTTACGCCCAGCACCGCCTCGCCGCCTCGGCCCCCGAAGAGCTTGCCGCCCGCGCAGCGGCCGAGCCCCTCTCGTAGTCCGACCACACGGCGGTGCGGGGCTGCCATCCTCGCCGCTTTGGGCGAGCAGCTGTCTGGGAGTCTGCCTCAGGGAAGACATGCTTGCTCAAAGCAGCAAGTATGGCACCCCTCAACAGGGACCAGCGTTCGGATCAAGCAGCATCAGCCGGCTCACGCCGGCCGCGCGCCCGTTTTCAAGGCAGCGAGGCACGAGCGGAGCGAAGGATCTGTCACGTCCTCACGAACTGTGTCCCTTCCATCCGGGGCCGCCGCCGAAGACGCGGTTGGTGCCGACGAGCGGCACGCCGGCGATCATCGATGCCTCGGCGGTGAGCGCGCGAAGGTCTTCTGGTTCGAGGTCGTGCACATCCGCCTTGCCACAAGCACGGGCGAGGATCTGAATCTCAGCGACCGTGGCGTGGAACCAGTTGGCGACGCGCTGGGCGGCCTCATCGATCGGCAGACGCTTCATCAGCTCCGGATCTTGCGTGGTGATTCCGACGGGACAGCGGCCCGTGTGGCAATGGTGGCAGCAGCCTGGCTCGGTGCCGAGTGCATGGTAGTCCTCCACGTACGCGGGCTTGTTGCAGTTGAGCGCGATCAGAGCCGCCGTGCCGACGTACACCGCGTCGGCGCCCAGCGCCATCGCCTTGGCGGCGTCGGAGCCGTGCCGGATGCCTCCGGCAATGATGAGCTGCACCTCGCCGTACATCTTTATATCTTCGAGCGCCGCGCGGGCCTCGCACACCGCCGCGAGCGTGGGGACGCCGGTGTGCTCCTGGAGCAGCTCGGGCGACGCCCCCGTGCCTCCCTCCATCCCATCGAGCACGATCACATCGGCACCCGCCTTGACCGCCAGCTTCACGTCGTCAAAGACACGGCTCGCCCCCAGCTTGACGAAGATCGGCACCTGCCATTCGGTCGCCTCGCGCAGCTCTTCGATCTTGATGATCATGTCGTCCGGGCCGAGGAAGTCCGGATGCCGGCACGGGCTGCGCTGATCGACGCCTGGCGGCAGGTCGCGGATCTGCGCGATCTCGTCAGAGACCTTGGAACCGAGCAGGAGGCCGCCGGTGCCCGGCTTGGCTCCCTGGCCGATCGTCAGCTCGATCGCGTCGGCCTGCTTCAGGTGATGCACGTTGATGCCGTACCGGCTGGGCAGCACCTCGTAGACGAGCACGCGCGAGTTTTCGCGCTCCGCCGGCAGCATGCCGCCGTCGCCGGTGGTCGTCGAGCTGCCGGCGATGGTTGCCCCGCGCGCGAGAGCCACCTTCGCGTTGTACGACAGCGCTCCGTAGCTCATCCCGGTCACCATCACCGGGATCTCCAGCTCGAGCGGTTTCTTGGCGAACCGCGTGCCGAGCACGGTTTTCGTGGAACACTTCTCGCGGTAACCTTCCAGCGGAACGCGGGTCAGGCTGCACGGGATGAACGTCAGGTCATCGAACGTCGCCCAGCGCCGCTCGCGCAGCGTGCCGAAGCCACGGATGCGATAGCGACCGAGTTCGGCCTTGATCTGGATGTCTTCGATGATCGCGCGCGTAAACGTGCCGCTCGGCCGCGGGGGTTGGTGGGTCTCTATGCTCACAGCGCCACTTTCCAGAGCTCGAGTTCGTTGCGGTCGAAGTTCCAAAGTTTGCGGCCGGAAACAATTTTTTTGAAAGCGCCGGGCGGAGAGAGATGATGGCGCTCGAGTTGTTCGGTGAGGAAGGCTTCGTCGGCGGGGGTGGGCTGCTCGATCACGGTGTCGTTGCCGGGATCGGCAATGCGGCCGCCGACGAAGACGGTGGCGGCGTACATCGAGTCGGCCACGGCCTCGCCCGCGTCCCCGCAGATCACGATCGTCCCCTTCTGAGCCATGAAACCGGTCATGTAGCCGGCATTGCCCTGGATGAGCAGCAGTCCGCCCTTCAGCGATACGCCGGC
>JBGPMX010000038.1:0-14355 GCA_041487215.1 Planctomycetia bacterium
CTGGCGGCTCGCGCACTGGGGCGGATCGGGCCGCAGGCGTCGCCAGCGGCCGAGCCGCTGCGCGGGCTGCTCGCCGATGCCGAGCCAGCCGTGCGCACGGCGGCGGCCGAGGCGCTGGGCCGGGTGGGGCCCGCGGCCAAGCCAGCGGCGCCCGCGCTCATCGCCGCGGCCAACGACCCGGACGCGGGCGTGCGTGCGGCGGCCGTCTCTGCTCTCGCCACGCTCGGCATCGACCCGAAGCAACTCATGCCCGTCCTGCAGACCGCGCTCGGGGACCCGGACCCCAGCGTACGACGGCCGGCCGTCGAGGCCATGGCGCGAATCGAGCCGGCGCCCGCCGAAGCAGGCCCGGCCTTGCTCGCGGCCCTTAAAGATAGCGATGCGAGCGTGCGGGCCACGGCTGCGCGCGCGATCGGACGCATCGGCCCGGCGGCCGGCGACGCCGTTCCCGTCCTGGTCCAAGCGCTTGACGAGACCGAGCCGGCGGTGCGCGCGGCCGCACTGGAAGCCCTGGCCGGATTCGGTCCCGCCGCCAAGGGAGCCGTCCCGGCACTGACTCGGGCGGTCGGCGATCCCGACAAGACCGTACGCATCGCCGCGCTGACCGCGCTACGCGCCATCGGGCCCGCTGCCGAACCGGCCGCCCCGGCCCTGCGCGAGGCGCTGCAGAGTCATGACGCCGCGGTGCGCGCGGGCGCCGTCGCCGCACTCGCCGCGGCCCTCTCCGATCCGCAGAAGCTCGTCCCCGCACTGATCGACGCCACCCGAGACAAGGACTGGGAGGTGCGGCGCTCGGCCGTGGAAGCGCTCGGCAAGCTCGGCCCGGCCGCCAAGCACGCCGTGCCGGCCCTGCTCGGCCTGCTCGAGAACGAGATGGATCGGCCCGCCGTCTTCCCGGCGCTGCGCAGCATCGACGTCGCCGAGCGCGACGCCATCCCGGCACTCATCGAACGGCTCAAGAGCCCGACACCGTTCATCCAGTTCTTCGCCGCCGACTTCCTGGGCAAGCTTGGCCCCGACGCCAAGGACGCGATCCCCGAACTGACCAAGCTGGCCGAACACGATAACCCCCGCGTGCGCGAAAGCGCGCGGGGCGCACTGAAGAAGATCAAAGGGGAGTGACCCGCACACCCAGACAACAGGAGACACACCATGCACCGATGGCTGACCGCGATCATCGCCCTTCTCCTCGCCGCAAATACGGCATCGGCTCAGGACTGGGCCAAGACCCGGCTCGAGAAATCGCCGCGGCACCTCGAGTGGGTCAAGGTCAAGCACGACAACCGCGAGGTGAACTGCTTCATCGCCTATCCCGAGGTAAAGGACAAGGCGACCAGCGTGATCGTGATCCACGAGATCTTCGGTTTAAGCGACTGGGTGCGCAGCGTCACCGATGAGCTGGCCGAGGCGGGCTACATCGCCATCGCGCCCGATCTGCTCTCGGGCATGGCGCCGGGCGGCGGCGGCACCAGCGAACTCGGCAGCGGCGACGCCGTACGCAAGGCCATCACCTCGCTCCCACCCGACCAGATCACCGCGGACCTGAACGCGGTGGCGGGCTACGTGGGCAAGCTGCCCGCCTCGAACGGCAAACTCGCCGTGGGCGGCTTCTGCTGGGGGGGCGGCCAGACGTTCCGCTACGCCACCAATAACAAGGACATCAAGGCGGCGTTCGCGTTCTACGGCACGGCGCCGGAGAGCGAAGCCGACATCGCGCGCATCCGCTGCACCGTGTACGGTTTCTACGGCGGCAACGACGCGCGCGTGAATGCCACCATCCCCCGCACCACCGAACTCACGAAGCAGGCCGGCAAAACGTACGAGCCGGTGATCTACGACGGGGCCGGACACGGCTTCATGCGCGCCGGCGAAGCGCCCGACGCCAACGAGCCGAACAAGAAGGCGCGCAACGAGGCCTGGACGCGCTGGAAGAACGCGCTCAAGAAGATCTAACATGCCGAACGTCACCGAGCTGCGCGTCAACGGCAGCGACGCCCGCGTGAACGCCGACGCCAAGCGGTCGCTGCTCAGCGTTCTGCGCGACCACCTGGACCTGATCGGGACCAAGTACGGCTGCGGCGAAGGACGCTGCGGCGCCTGCACCGTCCTGATCGACGGCAAGGCCGTCCGGTCCTGCGTCACTGCCGTGGGCGATTGCGACGGCAAGCAGATCACCACCATCGAAGGCCTCGAGCACGACGGCAAGCTGCACCCGCTGCAGGAAGCGTTCCTGGATGCCGGCGCGATGCAGTGCGGGTACTGCTCGCCCGGCATGATCATGGCCGCTGTGGCATTGCTCGGTCGCACCCCCGACCCAACACCGCAGGACATCACCCGGTCGATGGAGGGGAATATCTGCCGCTGTGGTACCTACGCCCGCATCGTCACCGCCATTCAGCAGGCGGCAGCGCGGATGAACGGCGGTGGCCGATGAACGGGGACCAGGGTTCGGGGTTCAGGATTCACGGCGCGAGCGACGGCGACCTAGCGCGCTCGGCTCCGCCGGCCCCGGCACCGCTTTTCGACTCGTCGCCCGAGGCCAAGAGCCCCGCGCTGGAGCCGGAACGGTACGAGCTCTACGAGGAGCCACGCTACACGTTCGCCATCGATCGCCGTGACTTCTTCAGAGTCGTCGGCGGCGGCATCGTTGTCTGCCTGGTGCTGCGCGACACGTTCGCGGCACAGCCACCGGGCCGGGGACGAGGCCGCGGCTTCGGCGGCAACGCACCACAAGAAATCGGTGCCTGGCTGCACATCGACGAGGACGGACGGGTGACGGTTTACACCGGCAAGGTCGAGCTGGGGCAGAACATCCGGACATCGCTGAGCCAGGTCGTCGCCGAAGAGCTCCGCTTGCCCGTGTCCGCCGTCGCCGTCGTCATGGCGGATACCGACCGGACGCCGTTCGACATGGGCACCTTCGGCAGCCGGACCACGCCGGACATGGCGAACCGGCTGCGCAAGGTCGCCGCCGCAGCACGCGAACTCCTGATCGACCTGGCGGCGGAACACGCGAAGGCCGATCGCGCCTCGCTGGCCGTCGCCGACGGGAAAGTGACCCACCCCCCGAGTGGGCGGGCGTTTGCGTTCGGCGAGCTCACGCGCGGCAAGAAACTCACTTCGACCGTCGGCACGGACGCGGCCGTGACCCCGGCGGCGGAGTGGAAGGTCGCCGGAACATCGGTGCCGAAGGTGGATGGCCGGGCGATCGTCACCGGCAAGCACCGCTACGCGTCCGACGTGAAGCGGCCCGGCATGCTCTACGGCAAGGTGGTGCGGCCGGCGACGCTGAACGCAACGCTGGACTCGGTGAACCTCGACGAGGCCCGAAAGATTCCGGAAGTCATCGCAGTCCGGGACGGCGAATTCATCGGCGTGGCCGCCCCCAGCGCTGCCCTGGCGGAACAGGCGTGTGCGGCCGTCCGCGCCGAGTGGAAACCGACGCCGCAGCCGTCCGGCAAGGATCTTTTTGACGACTTGAAGAAGAGCCGGGGCGAAGCACAAGGCTTCGAGGGCCGGTCGAACTACAACCAGGGATCGATCGACGACGGGCTGGCCGCGGCGGAGCACAAGGTCGAGGCAACCTACACGGTCGCGTACATCGCCCATGCGCCGCTCGAGCCGCGCGCGGCGTTGGCCGAGTGGCAGGACGACAGGCTCACGGTCTGGACGGGGACGCAGCGTCCCTTCGGAGTGCGCGGTGAGCTCGCTCGCGCGCTCGGCGTGCCCGAGGAGCGGGTCCGGGTCATCGTCCCGGACACCGGCTCGGGCTACGGCGGCAAGCACAGCGGCGAAGCCGCGATCGAGGCGGCTCGTCTCGCCCGCGCGGCCGGCAAGCCCGTGCGAGTCGTCTGGACGCGCGGGGAAGAGTTCACGTGGGCGTACTTCCGCCCCGCCGGCGTCATCGACGTGACCGGCGGAGTCGGCAAGGACGGCACGCTCACCGCCTGGGAGTTCCACAACTTCAACTCCGGCGCGTCCGCCATCCGCACACCCTACGACGTGCCCCACCAGCGCATCGCCTTCCACGCCGCTCGTTCGCCGCTGCGTCAGGGCTCGTACCGCGGCCTGGCCGCGACGGCGAACCATTTTGCGCGCGAGCGGCACATGGACGAGCTGGCGCACGCGGCCGGCATCGACCCCCTGGAGTTCCGGCTCAAGAACCTGAAGGAACCGCGTCTCCGCGCCGTGCTCGAGGCGGCCGCGGACGGCTTCGGCTGGGGCAAGGCCGAGCCCGCAGCCGATCAGGGCTTCGGCATCGCCGGCGGGACGGAGAAGGGGAGCTACGTGGCGAGCTGTGCGGCGGTCACGATCGACCAGGCCAGCCGCCGCGTACGGGTCGCGCGAGTGGTGACGGCCTTCGAGTGCGGCGCCATCGTGAACCCCGATCACCTGAAGAACCAGGTCGAGGGAGCGGTCGTCATGGGACTGGGCGGCGCGCTGTTCGAGGCCATCCAGTTCGACGACGGCAAGATCCTCAACGCCGCCTTCTCGCGCTATCGCGTGCCCCGCTTCAGTGACACCCCGGTCCTCGAAACCGTGCTCGTCGATCGCAAGGACCTCGCGCCGGCGGGCGCGGGCGAGACGCCCATCGTGGCCGTCGCACCCGCCGTGGGGAACGCGATCTTCCACGCCACCGGCCACCGTCTTCGTTCCCTGCCCATGGTGCCCGGCGTCCTCCCGGCCTGACCCCGCAACCACACAAAAACCTGCACCGCGGAGAACCCTCGCTCATGCAAGCCGCCTGGATCCTCGTCTCGTACCTCGTACTCACTCCCACCGTCGTGCCCGGCGATGACATCGACCAGAAGTACCCGCTCGGCCCGCAGCTCCATGTGCTCGCGGCCGACGCCGCGAGTCCCAAGTACCGCAAGCTGGTGACCGAGGACATGCTGGTCACGGACCTGGCCGCTGAGTGGCAACGCGTCGAGACCGAAGACAACCCGGAGAGCTTCGTCGAAACGCACGGCGGACGCGACCGGGTGCTGGCGGACCCGGAACTCAAGCGCGCGTATGAGCGGCGGGTCGCCATCCGGGAGAATTTCCTCGATCTCATGCGCGACGGCTACCGCCGCTACAAGCAGCCGCCGCCGTTCGATCGCGGCGAGAAGGCCGAGCGGGCGGGGACGTTCACCAGCAAGCTCACCGGGCCGCTCTTTGCACTCGCACCCGTGCTGCCCGCGCCGGGCGCGGACCGCTACTGGCCGCGCTTCCGCGGCCCGAGCGGCCAGGGGCTGACCGGCCAAAAACGCCTGCCCGTGCACTGGGATCGCGACAGCTCGAACATCGTCTGGCGTACCCGCGAGCTCGCGGCGGGCAACTCGTCGCCTGTGCTCTGGGGCGATCGCATCTTCCTCACCGGCGCGGACCCCGACGGCAAGCAGCGCTACGTGTTCTGCTTCGACCGCCGCGACGGCAGTCTGCTCTGGAAGCGGCAGGCGCCCCCCAGGGATCCCGAGCCCGGTGTGCGTGACAAGAACGGCTACGCGTCCGCCACGCCCGTCAGCGACGGCGAGCGCGTCGTGGTCTTCTTAGGGTCCTGCGGCCTGCTGTGCTACGACCTCGATGGCGCGCTCGTCTGGCAATACGACGCGATGCAGTTCAACACCACGCACGGCACCGGCTCCAGCCCGCTGCTCTACCACGACCTGGTCATCTTTGCCCACGACCAGAACGGCGCGAACTCCGTCTTCCTGGCGCTCGACAAGCGGACCGGTGCACTGGTGTGGAAAGGCGAGCGGCAGAAGGCCATGACCTGGTCGACACCCGTGGCGGTGCGCGTGGAGGACCACGACGAACTCATCATGGCGGGCGGCGAGACCGTGAAGGGCTACGATCCGACGAGCGGCAGCGAGCTCTGGTCCCTGACCGGTCCCACGCGGGAGGTCGTGCCAACCGTGCTGGTGGGGGACGGCCTGATCTACTCGGCGTCGGGGCGCAACGGGCCGACGATCGCGCTGCGGCCGGGCGGGGCGGGCGACGTGACCGCGACGCACTTGGCCTGGCGCGCCGTGCGCGGCGGCCCCCATGTGCCGTCGCCGATCCTGCTGGGCGACCGGCTCTTCACGGTCAACGACACCGGCATCGCCACCTGCTTCGATGCCAAGACGGGCAAGCTCGTCTGGCAGGATCGCATCCGCGACCGCTTCTCGGCATCGCCGGTCGAGGCGGGCGGGCTGCTCTACTTCCCCGCCGAATCCGGCGTCACCTATGTGGTGCGCGCGGCGGACGAGTTTGAGGTGGTCGCCGAGAACGATTTGGATGCGCCGATCCTCGCGTCCCCCGCCGTCTGCGAGGAACACCTCTTCCTGCGCACGCAGGAGGAGCTGGTCTGCATCGCGCCGGCAAGCGGCGAGTGATGGTCCGCCGCTCTGCAGCTAAGGGCCCGCGTGCCGTCGCCATCACACGTGCCGCACGATCAGGTCCACGATCATTGCCATGGTGAACCCGCCGTAGACCAGCGCGCACAGGACCAGGCCGATGCGGCGCCAGAGCGGCGGCCGCAGTTCGGGCGGCAGCAGACGCGTGTTGACACGCAGAATCTGCACCGCCCCCAGCGCCATGATCGGGCTGGCCACAATGCCCAGGATCTTGAAGAGCTCGAGCACGCTGCCGAGGCGAACCGAGTACAGCGCCCAAAGACCGAGCGCGCCCAGCAAGAGCGCATAGAGCCGGCTGGCGGACCAGCGCTGCAGTCGCGGGAAACCCGCCCAGAGGATGTCCGACACGGTGCGAACCAGCCCATCCGTGTTGCCCAGGTGCGTGGAGTAGAGGATCCAAAACCCATTGGCCAGCGCCAGGTACCAGAACGCCGGGCCGAGGTGCCTGGCCAGGTATTCCGCCTGGTACGCGCCGGCCGCGTAGCCGTCGAGCGGGGTGCCGGGCTCGACGATGCCGGCCATCAGGTTTACATTCAGGAACATCCCCAGGAAGCAGCCGACCCCCCAGAGTGCGACCTGGTCGAGCTCGGCGTAACGCCACCACGTGCGCCAGCGCTGGAGATTTGCCGGCGTCGGCGGGAAGATCACTCCCACGCGCGCCAGCTCCTGATGATGCTTGGCCAGCGCTCCGCCGATGCCGCCGACATGGGACGCCATGGCAAAGCCTTTGTCCCGGAACCAGTTCGAGATGACCAGGTTGCCGATCCCACCCGCTCCCGCCGTGGCGGCAAAGAGCGCCAGCAGCAGAATATCCACGCGCTCGGGCAGCGGCTGGGGAACCAGGAAGCCGGCGAGCGACCGCGCCGTCGTGCCGGGCGGCACGAAGAACGCGTTCACCAGCAGCAAGAAGGCGAAGATGAAGGCGAGCATCCCCCACGACGCCCGCTCGAGCACCTTCTCGATCGATCTGCCGCTCAGGAGTAGCAGCACGGTGACCAGGATGATGCTCGAAGCGATCCAGTAGAGCGTCGTGCTATCCGTTGCGTCGGGGAGCCTGCGGGCGAAGGCGGCGAACAAGACGGTGGCACAGCCGGCGGCAAGCGCCGGCGTGGCAAGCTGCGCGACCCCGAGAGCGATGTAGCAGGCCGCCCAGAACCGCGGGCCCGGGTTGAGCCGCATGATGCCGGTCAGGATCGGCTCGCCGGTGTACAGCGTGTAGCGCACCGCTTCGAGGTTGAAGATCACCTGGAGAGCGATCGCCACGGTCGCCACCCAGAGGATTCCCGGACCGTACCGGACGGTCATGGTCGGCCCAACAATCCACTCACCGCCGCCGATGGCGCCGGCAAGCAGGATGGCGCCCGGGCCGATCGTCCTGAACGCGTTGCGCAGCGAGAACGGCAAGGGGGCGGGCAGGTCCGCCTGCCGCCAGGGGGGCAGGCAGCCGTGGGGCGGCGGCGCGGAGAGCGGGATATCCTGTTCGAGATTCAAACCAGGTTCCTCGTGGCGGCTTGACGCGCGTCCGTATCCAGTCGCACACGCATGTTCCAGCGGACCTACGCACTGATGCCGATGACCGATCCGCTAGTACACCCTCCATCTTCTTTTGACGGGTGCGACGGGCAGCGAGTGCAACGAGTCGGCCGTGCTGCGCGGCGGCGTATTCCTTTGCATCCGACCGAGATCCTGCGCTGCGCTCGTTCCTCGCTCCGCTCAGGATGACAACCTGCCACGTGTCATTCCAAGAGTGACGGAGTACTAGGCCAGGATCTCGTGCACGATCCGGCCGGATACGTCGGTCAGCCGAAAATCCCGGCCAGCGTTTCGCCACGCCCGTCTCCAGGGGACATCAAGCAATCGGTAGAGGCTCAGTTTGGCCCGATACCGTTTCGGTCTCGCCGTGCTACGACACAAGGGAAAGGGGGCTCGTTCTGCAAACGGAGCACCCGCCCCCTGCTCGCCCACGAGGGCGATTGTAGCTCCAGCGCGGCTCGTGCACCACCGCGAGCCGGGGACGCCCGGAGCGCGCGGCGGCGCCCACGAAGTGTGCGGCTGTGGCGCAAACCGGGCGGGTTTCCGCCGCGCGTGCCCCCGTGCGGCGTTCGATCCTGCTGTCTTGTGGCGCGTTTCGTAATCGGATTCGAAGGATGACGATCCGGCATAGCCGTTGCTCTGTAGGCTTTCGACGAGCTAGCTGTATCGATGGGAGGACCGAGCCGTGATCCAGGTGCAACGCATTTTGGTGCCGACCGATTTCACCGTGTCGGCAGAAAGCGCCCTCACGTACGGCAAGGAGTTTGCGCGGGCCTTCGGCGCCTCGCTGCATGTGCTGCACATCGTTGAGGACCCGTTCCTCTACCACCCGTCCTCGGAGATCTCGGTCCCGCCGCTCGACTACCGCCGGCAGATGGAGAAGGAGGCACGCGAGCAGCTGGAGAAGCGGTTGACAGCCGCCGAGCGTGCCGAGCTGCACGCGGAGCTAGTGGTCGGCGTGGGCTACCCGTTTCTGGAGATCATTCGCTACGCGAAGAGCCAGAGCATGGATCTCATCATCATGGGCACGCACGGGCGCGGGCCGGTCGCCCACATGCTCATGGGAAGCGTGGCCGAACGCGTCGTACGCAAAGCGCCCTGCCCGGTGTTGACCGTGCGGCACCCGGAGCACGAATTCGTCATGCCCTAAGGACCCCGCGGTGGCACCAACCGGCTCGGCTCCGAGGTGCCCATTCGGTTTGGTTCGTGGTTTTGAGAAGAAGGGAGGCAGCCATGTCCGTCGGACGCCTTTGCCAACGAGAAGTGGATCTCGCCGAACTCGCGGAGAGCGTGCGCGATGCGGCAGAACGGATGCACCAGCACTCGGTCGGGTGTCTGGTCGTGGTCAACGAAGCGAAACAGCCGATCGGCATCGTCACCGATCGCGACCTGACCGTGCGCGTTCTAGCGGCCGGTAAGGACCCCTACACCACGCTGGTCGGGCACGTGATGACGCCCGAGCCGAAGGTGGCATCGCAGGACACATCGATCGAGGCGGCGCTATCGGTGATGCGCGCCGGTGCGTTCCGCCGGCTGCCGATCGTCGCCCGTGACGGCATGTTGGTGGGCCTGCTGACCCTGGATGACATCCTCATGCTGCTGACCGAGGAGTTCACCCAGGTCGGGTGCCTGCTGCTGCGGGAGACGCCGCGTGCGGCGGCGACGCTCGTTCCCGCGCGGTGAGGTGGGGTGCAGCTTCGCGCTGCGCTCGGTCCTCACTTTGCTCAGGATGACAGAACGGACGCACCCGGGTGGATACCGAGACTTCCGAAGTCTTCCACGCGGCGCCTCGACTTCGGAAGTCTTTCCCAGTTCAAACGGACCCACGTTACGAGGAAGATTGGACTTGAGGCTGGAAGCCTCTCTGGCTGTCGGCTCTGAGCTCTTCTCTGGCTCTCGACTCTCGACTCTGGACTCTCGACTCTGATATGGCAACGACCGATGTCCAACCGGCTGCCAGGCCCACCCGCGTTCGCTGGAGCGTGTTCGCACTGGCGTTCGGGACCTCGGCGCTCCTGTACCTGCACCGCTACGTGTTCGCGTTCGTCAAACCGACGCTGGCCGAAGAATGGGGCCTCAACAACACCCAGCTCGGGCAGCTCGATAGCGCGTTCTCGGTATGCTACACGCTGTTTCAGTTCCCGCTGGGCGTCGTCGCAGATCTTGCCGGCGTCCATCGGGTGCTCACCGGATTGATGGTCGTCTGGTGCGGCGGGCTGGCGATGACCGCGTGGGCACCGTCGGTCCGGATGATGTGGTTCGCGCAGGCGATCCACGGGACCGGTCAGTCGGCGGTGTACGCCTGCCTGAACCGTGTGGCACGCATGTGGTACGCGCCGGGGGTGCGGACCACGTTGCAGGGAGCCGTGGGCGTTCTCGCGGGCCGCCTGGGGGCGCTGAGCTCCTCGCTGGTGTTCACCTCGCTCTTGCTCGGCGTGCTGCGGCTCGACTGGCGGACGGCGATCTGGATTCTGGTCGCGGTCGGTGTCGTACACCTGCTCTTGTTTGCCATCGTGTTCCGCAACTCGCCGCGCGAGCACCGCGCGGTCAACGACGCCGAGGCTCGACTGATCGAAGGGGACGACCCGGCAGCATCCTCCTCAGGTCCTGGCTCAATTGGGCGCAACGCCCCCCCCTATCCCCCCCTTGCCAAGGGGGAGACAGGGGGAGTTGGAGCCATGTTGCGCTCGATGACGCCTCGGTCGCTTCTCAATCTCATGTGGCTGGCGGTGCAATCGATTCTGAGCACCTTCGCCGATAACGTCTATTCGAACTGGATTCCGCTCTTCCTGGCGCAGGTACATCACCTGGAGTTCAAGAGGATGGGGATCTACTCGGCGCTGCCGCTCCTGGGCGGAGCGATCGGCGGGCTCGTGGGCGGGATCCTCAACGATTATTTCATCGCCCTCACGGGCAACCGCCGCTGGTCGCGCGTGGGGGTCGCGTTCGTCGGCAAGGGATTGGCGGCCGTGCTGCTGTTCGCGGCTCTCTGGGTCTACGACCGCCCGTACGCGTTTTGCGTGTGTCTGTTCTTCGTGAAGCTGGTCGGCGACTGGAGCCTCACGACCAGCCTGGGTGTCGTGACAGATATTGGCGGGCGCGCGACAGCGTCGGTCTTCGCGTTCAACAATTCCGTCGCGGGCATCGGCTTCATCGCTGCGCCGATCGTCTTCGGCACGATCGCCGACCATTACGGCTGGCGAATGGTCTTCGTGACCGTCGCCGTGACCTACATCCTGTGTGCGCTCTCCTGGCTCGCCATCGACTGCACGCTGCCCGTCGTCCGCGATCGCACTGCGCCCCGGATCGCCACCGCTTCCGGCTAAAGTTGGAGACGCCAAGGCAAGCCAGGGCCGGCTCAGCCGAACAGTTCCCCGAGCACTCGGCCACCGTCCACCAGGGCCACGGGGCGGCCCTGCTTGTCGCGCAGCAGATGGGCGTGCGGATCCACGCCAAGGGCGTGGTAGATCGTGCAGGCGAGATCCTCGCAACTCACAGCATTGTCCATCGGCCAGGCGGCGTGCTTGTCCGAGCGGCCGAAGGCAATGCCGCCGCGGATGCCGGCGCCGGACAGCACGCACGGGAAGCAGTAGCTCCAGTGGTCGCGTCCGTCCTCCTGACCGCGGTTTTCGAACTTCGGCGTACGCCCCATCTCCCCCACCACGACCACCAGCGTCTCGTCCAGCAGCCCGCGAGCCCGCAGATCATCGAGCAGCGCCGATAGGCCCACGTCCAACCCGGGGAGCAGGTGCGATTTCATGACGCGGGTCAAACCGGCGTGCATGTCCCAACTGCCCATGTTGTCGCCGCGCACCGGCAGGTCCCAGGCGACGGTGACGAAACGCGCTCCGGCCTCGATCATCCGCCGGCCCATGAGCAGCGATTGACCAAACAGGTTGCGGCCATACTGATCGCGCAGCCGGTCGGGCTCGCGCCGGATGTCGAGCGCGCTTGCCGCTTCCCCCGACGTGATGAGCGCGAGCGCCCGCGCGCGCGCCGAGCTGAAATCGCGTACGGCCGGCGCCTGGTCGAGCTGGCGCCGCGCGGCGTCCAACTGCTCGCGCAGGCTCTCGCGGCGTCCGAAGCGATCGAGCGTCAGCTCGGGGAGCGGATCAAGCCCGGCAATGCGGAAGTCCAGCTCCGCGTCCGTGCAGTCGCGAAAATAGGGGTTGTCGTTGGCGTCTCGCTTGGCGATGTCCGTGGCCATCGCGTTGTACGCCGAACCGAGCCAGCCGGCGTACTGACCGTTGATGTCGTAGCCGGCAAAGTGCCCCAACTTTTTCGGCAGGTAGACATAACCCGGAAATGAACGCCGCGGCCCCGCCGCATGCCGATCGAGATACTGGACGACCGACCCGAAGGCCGGCCAATCTTTGTCGGTGGCATCGACATTGGCCGCACCGCGCTCGGCCGGCGGCAGCGGGTGCCCCGTCTGGATGTAGTGCGTCCCGTTGTGGTCGTTCTGCGGGTGATTCACGGTGCGGATGACGCAGAACTGGTCGGACCGCGCGGCAAGCCGCGGCAGGTGCTCGCAGATCCGCAGATCCGGCGTGCGCGACGGCGTGGGTCGAAATGGCCCGCGGATCGCAGCGGGAGCGTCCGGCTTCATATCGAACGTCTCCAGCTGGCTCGGTCCGCCGTACAGAAAGACGAACAGAACCGACCTGGCCCGCGCCTTCCGACGTGTCGCAGAGACGTCGCTTGCGAAAAGTTTCGGCAGGCTTACCCCAAACAGCCCCGCCCCTCCGGCACGCAGTAGCTCGCGCCGCGTCCATCCGCTGCACACGCGCTGACGACGCCCCAGAATAGAGAGCATGGCGATGTCCTTGAGATCGCTCCGGAGCAACCGCTCCAGGCCGCGACGCCGAACGCTCTTCTGGCCGACGGCACGTGGGAGAACGCTGCTTGTGGGCATTGTAGGCGGGTTGGGCCGCGCGTGGCTACTGGAACGTGGGCAACGCACCACGAGGTGACGACCGAAGCGAGGCGGCGACGAGTCCGGGCCTCAGCTCATTCCGCCACGCCACACCCTTCCCTCTCCCCCGCATGATCCATGAGCGCGGGGGCGAGGGGACCGCGCTTTGGGCAGGCGTGAAGCCAACAGCGTCTTAGCGCGGCGCGGAGCTCTCGGCGCGGGCTTGCGCGGCGGGGAAGTAACCGAGCTCGAGCAGGTGGCGAACGAGCTCGCGCGCCAGCGGACCGGCCGCGTGGCCGCCCGATCCGGCGTGCTCGAGCACCACGACGATCGTGAAACGCGGGTTCTTGGCCGGCACATAACCGGCGAACCAGGCGTGGTCGCCACGCGACGAGCCGCTCTGCGCGGTCCCCGTCTTGCCCGCGATCTCGATCTCCGGCAGGAAAACGTGCTCGTGTCCCGTGCCGTGCGGATCGGCGACGACTTGCTCGAGCCCCGTGCGCACAACAGCCAGCGAGCGGTTCGCGGGCGGCACCAGGCCGTCCACGAACCGCGGCGGCTGCGCGGCATCGCGCCGCACGTGCGGCACTACGCGCAGGCCACCGTTGGCGATCGCCGCCATCATCACGGCCACTTGGACGGGGGTCGCCGACAGCGTGCCCTGCCCGATGGCCAGGCTGAGCGACTCGCCGGGCGAGACGCTGCGGCGCCGCCCCGGCGTGGGCGTGTCAAGGTCGAACAGCACGCCGGGCTCTTCGCCCGCCAGGTCGATGCCGCTGCGCTGGCCGAAGCCAAAGGCGGCGCCCCAGCGCGCGATCGGCTCCCAACCGATCCGCTCGGCGAGCTGGAAGAAATAGACGTTGCACGAGCGGGCGAGCGCGTCGGTCATGATGACCGATCCGTGCCCGACGCCGGCGTGGCGATAAATCAGGCAGCGGAACTTGTCCGGCTCGTGCAAGTAGCCGCGGCAAGAGTACGGCTCGGCGGGATCGACGCCGACGTGCAGGGCCGCGACCGCGGTGACCGGCTTGAAGCACGAGCCGGGGGGGAGGCACATCTGGTGAATGCGGCTGAACAGCGGGGCATCCGGGCGGGCGGCCAGCTCGAGCCCCTCGGGGCTGGCCGGGCGTGCCGCCGCGTTCGGGTCGCAGCGCGGCTCGGTCGCGGCTACGAGCACCGCGCCGCTGGCCACGTCCAGCACGAACACCGCACCGGACGCCGGGGCAGGAGACGATTCCGTGCCGGCCGCGCACACCCCATCCAAGAGTTGCTCGGCGAAGCGCTGGAGCCGCAGGTCGAGCGTCAGCACGACGTCCCAGCCCGCCCGAGGGGGGCGGCCGGAAAGCACCCGCGGGGCACCGCCGGGCGCCGCGACCTGCTCGCGCACCTCGCCGGGGCGGCCGCGCAGCTGATCCTCGTAGAACCCTTCGACCCCCGCGCGGCCGATCCCTGACGTCTGGAGCGGCGACGCATCCCCCGCCGCTGAATCGTCCGCGGGCTGGACATAGCCCAGCACCGCCGCCGCCA
>JBGPMX010000039.1:0-14308 GCA_041487215.1 Planctomycetia bacterium
ATCTGTACAAGTTATTTTTGCGCGGGCCCTTAAAGACTTATGACGCATCACTTCATCATCGGCACGGCCGGTCATATCGATCACGGCAAGACGTCACTCGTGCGCGCATTGACCGGCACCGACACGGACCGGCTCCCCGAAGAGAAGAAGCGCGGCATCACCATCGACATCGGCTTCGCCCGGCTCGATCTCGGCGCCTTCCAGCTGGGCGTCGTGGATGTGCCGGGCCACGAGCGGTTCATCAAGAACATGCTCGCCGGCGCCTCGGGCATTGACCTGGCCATGCTGCTGGTGGCGGCCGACGACTCGGTCATGCCCCAGACCCACGAGCACCTCGAGATCCTCCAGCTGCTCGGCTTGCGACACGGCCTGGTCGTGATCTCGAAGGCCGACCTGGCGCAGGACGAGACCTGGCTGGACCTGGTCGAGGACGAGATCCGGGGCCTGGTGGCCGGAACGTTTCTGGAGGGGGCCCCGATCGTGCGCACGGCCGCGAGCACCGGCCGCGGCATCGACGAGCTCAAGCGCGCGCTCCGCGAGCTGTGCGGGCGGATCGAGGCGACCAAGCGAGCCGATTCCTTCCGCATGGCAGTCGACCGCTCGTTCGCCGTGCCGGGACACGGCACCGTGGTGACCGGATCGGTCTGGTCGGGCCGTGTGGCCGTAGGGGACGAGCTGGAGTGGTTGCCATCGGGCAAGCCGGTGCGGGTGCGCGGAATCCAGAGCCACGAGCGGGCAGAGGAGTACGCGGAGCGCGGGCAGCGCGCGGCGATCAATCTGACCGGCGTACACCACAGCGAGATGCTGCGCGGGCATGAGATCGCGCAGCCCGGCTTCCTCAAGCCGTCGCAGCTCTTCTCGGTCCGACTGCACGTGCTGCCGTCCAGCCCCCGTCCCGTCAAGCATCGCTCGCGCGTCCGGCTGCATATCGGCACCGCGGAGCTGATCGCGTCGGTGTCGCTGCTCGATGCGAACCTGCTCGAGCGCGGCCAGTGGGGCACGGCTCAGCTCTTCCTGCGCGAGCCGGCGGTGGCGACCTGGGGCCAGCCGTTCGTGATCCGCAGCGAGTCACCGATGATCACGCTGGGCGGCGGCCAGGTGCTTCAGCCGGTGGCGCGGCGCATCGCGCGCCGCCAGCTCGCACTGGCGGACCGCTTGCAGGCGCTCTGGTCGCCCGACCCCGCCGTGCGGGCCGCTGCCACGCTCTGGTTCTACGGCACGCAGCCCTGGACCGAGCTGGCCCTGGCGCGCGATGCCGGGCTCACGCGGGACGAGGTGACGACCGTGCTGAGCCGGCTGGCGGAAGAAGGCGCGATGGCCGACCTGGCTTTGGCGCGCGGCCGCACGCTGCGCCTGCATCGTGACCTGGTTGCGGATTTCGAGCAGCGCGTGCTGCAGGCGGTCGGCCGGCTGCACGAACAGAACCCGCTGCACGCGAGCATTCCCCGGCCGAAGCTGGTCGCCGCGCTGGACTACCTGGGGGACGACGCGCTCGTGCACGCGATCATCGATCGGCTGCGCCACGCCGGCCGATTGAGCGGCGACGACCGCTCGGTGGCACGACCGGAGTTCGTGCCCAAGCTCAGCCCGGCGGAGCGCCGGCTGCGCACGCAGATCCTCGATGCGTTCGAGGCGGGCGGCTTCCAGCCGCCGGAACCGGCCGAGCTCGAGAAGAAAGCCGTGGCACGCAGCGCGGCCGTGGACCAGATCATCGAGCTCTGCCGCTCCGAGGGATACCTGGTGCACATCGGCGGGGCGGTTTACCTGCACGTGAAGTGGGAGGAGGAGCTGCGGCGGCGGATCACCACGCGGCTTCGCGCGTCGGCCGGCCTGGCCGTGAGCGACATCCGCGACATGCTCGGCACGACCCGCAAATACGCGCTGCCCTACTGCGAGTACCTGGACCGCACGGGCGTGACGCGCCGCGAGGGGGACCTGCGCGTGCTCGCCACGCCCGCGACGCACCCCGAGAACCAGGACGCGCACCCCGTCTGATGTTTCGGAGCTGCTCCTCTTCATCCCGCGGTCCGTCGTTCGGGCGGCGGCTCCCGCCGCGCGGACGATGGATTCGTAGCTCGACGGGACGAGCCCCATGCGCCAGTGAGGCAGCGCGGTGTTATAGTTGGTTCGGCGTCCCTCGGACTCCGTCCCACCTGGTTGGACGGGTGCCACTGGAGCGCGAATACTAACCCGAAGCGTGAGCGAGGGAGGTGGTGTGTCGGCGCTCGGTTACGCTTCGGATTACTGGACTGGGACCAAGGCGAGCCAGGCCGAAGGGCCGAACGGCCGATGAGCCGGAGATGTGCATGGCAAGACAAGACGTGCGGCCTGCCACGACTGCCGCGGATTCGCACGACGCGTCCCCGAGCCCGTGCCGGCAACTTCCCGCCGTGAACGAGCTGGCGGATTCCCCGGCGCTCGCCGGGTGGATAAGCCGGCTGTCGCGGCCGGTCGTCGTGGAAGCCGCGCGCGAAGTGCTGGGCGAGGCGCGCCGGGCGCTCGCAGCACCCCCGGACGGTGGCGGCCCGGTCCCAAGCCCCGCAAATCTGATCGCGTGGGTCGCCGAGCGGCTCGAGAAGCAGGAGCGGCCGCGGCTCCGCCCGGTCATCAACGCCACCGGCATTGTCCTGCACACCGGACTCGGGCGCGCCCCGCTGGCCGCCGCGGCTGTCTCGGCGCTCGCCGCCGTCGCGCGGCAATACGCCGCGGTCGAGGTCGATCTGGATACGGGCGAACGTGGTAAACGCACCACGATCGTACGCGAACTGCTCTGCCGGCTGACCGGCGCGGAGTCCGCCACGGTGGTGAACAACAACGCCGCGGCGACGCTCATTACCCTGGCCGCCCTGGGACACGGCCGCAGCATCATCGTATCGCGCGGCGAGCTGATCGAGATCGGCGGCAGCTTCCGGCTGCCCGAGATCATGGAGGCGTCCGGGGCCAGGCTGCGTGACGTGGGGACCACGAACAAGACGCGTATCGCGGACTACGAGCGGGCGATCGACGAGACGACGGCGGGACTCATGAAAGTCCATACCTCGAATTACCGCATCACCGGATTCACCGAAGCGGCGTCGATCGAGGAGCTGGTCGCGCTCGGCAAACGCCGCGGCTTGCCAATCATCCACGACATCGGTTCCGGGGCAATGATCGATTACGCGCGGTTCGGCTTCACCGAGGAGCCGGTAGCCGCGGCCAGCGTGCGGTTGGGCGCGGATCTCACGCTGTTCAGCGGCGACAAGCTGCTCGGCGGGCCGCAGGCCGGCATCATCCTGGGGCGGCGGGAGTGGATCGAGCGGATCGAGCGGCACCCGCTCATGCGCGCCTTCCGGGTCGACAAGATGACGCTCGCCGCGCTCGACGCCACACTGCGGCTCTACCGCGATCCGGAGCTGGCGTGCCGCGAGGTACCCATCCTGGCGCTGATCGCAACCCCGGTGCGCGAGCTGAAGAACCGGGCGGAGAAGCTGGCAACCCGGCTGCGTGCCGTACGCGGCATCGCGCAGGCCGCCGTCGCCAACGACACGGCCTTCCTGGGCGGGGGATCGATCCCCGATCAGGGGTTTGCGACGGTCGTCGTCCGGGTCCGGCCGCAGGCGATCTCGGAGAGCGAGCTCGCGGCACGGTTGCGGCTGGGCGAGCCCGCGGTCGTGCCGCGCGTGCACGAGGGAGCCGTCGTCTTCGACCTCCGCACGGTGTTCGCCGCACAGGACGAAGCGCTCATCTCCGCGGTCGCCGCCGCCTGTGCGCCGGGCCAGTGTGATCCCCTCGCTGGCGCCTCGGGCTAGTATTCCGGCGGTGAGTCCATGCTCCTGCGGCGCATCACCGCCGGTTGCGAGCACACGGGGACGAGTGATAGCATGGCTCCGCGCGCGGGAGTGTTTGTACGTCTGGTGGCGGCCCCGGGCTTCAAACCCGGCGTAGGGTCTGGAAATCAGGCTCTAGGTGGGTTCGATTCCCATACACTCCCGCCATTTCTTCCTGACTCTTCTCCGGTGTACAACCGCAGCAGCGGCGGGCTGGCGGCCGCCGTCCCCGGAGCTTCTTCTTCGTCCGGGCCGTTGCAGGCTCCCGCCAACGGCTCCAGGATCTCCTGCACGGTGTCCGCGTCGGTCAGGCGCTCCGCCCAGAGCTCTTCGAGCTGCGCGAGCAGCCAGCGGCTCGCGGCGCCGAACGAATCCCAGAGCTGAACGAAGCGAAACACGCTGATCGGCTGCGTGCCGAGGTGCCGGGCGGCGAGCACGCACGCGCGCTCGATGTCCACGGCCTGCGTCGCCCAGCGCAGCTGCCCCACCAGATCGCCGTCCGCCATGCCGTGCGAGACCGGGCAGAGCGAGCGGTTGTCATCGAGCGACGACCAGGCGCCGCGGACGGTGTCGCCCTGGCGGAGATCGCGCATCAGGACCGCCAGGTTGAGGCTCTGAAAACCGCCGAACACGTCACGCACGAGTGGTTCGATTGGCATTTTCGAGCTGCTTCTTCGAGTTATTCAGAGCTTGCCCAGGTCCCCGTGTGCAGTGTAACGCCTGCCGTGGTGGCTCGAAAGCGGGCTCGGACAATCGGCAAGGTCGGTAGATCATCGCGCGTTTTGCTCGGCCCGGCGGGCAAAGACCCCGCAGCCGTTCCGATGAGATGGTTGCCCGCCGAACGGCGGTGGACGACGTGGGGCGCCAGCCGCGGAAACTGCCCGGTACCAGCCGAGCGCGGCCCACGGCCGATTGACTTTTTGCCACTCGACCCCAAGAATTCTTCGCCCAATAAAGGATGCCTGGACGGATTGTCCGGCATATTATAGAAGAGGCGGGATCGACTGTCCCCACAATGCCCGGAGGCACCAAACATGGTCGCAAAGATGGGCGAGAGACGCTCCTGGCACGACGAACTGGCCGCTTTTATCCGAGCCGGTCACTTCGAGTTCGCGGCGGTGACCGCGTTCCGGGGGGTGCATCTCGTGGTCGGCATCGGTCTGGACGGCGTGCCGTCTCGGCCGTTTGCCAAGTACGGTGATGCACGCCGGGCCCAGGACGCGGTCCTTCTCGTCCATCGTCTGGCGGGGGTGAACCGAGAAGAGAGCATGATGAACTGAACGCCGCCGTTGCGAGTCCGCAACGTACCGGCACGGGGATAAGCGGATGCGGGGCTCGGAGAGGCCCGCCTCCAGTCGAGCCACCGAGGGCTTCGGGTTGCGTGCGCGAACAGGCAACCCGGAGCCCTCGTTGTTTTCACCCGACCCGCCATGGTTGGTGAGAAGGGGTGCGATGCGCCGCTGGTCGAAGCTGCGCGGCATGTTGCGGAATCGCCCCGATTTCCCGCCGTGCGTCCGGAGTGCCAAACACGGCAAGCTCTTCGTCTGCCACGACTTAGACGCAAGCGGCATCCGCGGCATGGCAGCTGCAGCTCTGATCCCGGCTCCCTCATCACCTAGCGATCCCGTCATGGCACGATCTTCAGCACGATTCCGGGTTGAACCGCTCGAAGAGCGAGTGCTTGCCGGCGTGCTATTCCAGCCGACAGGGGACGAGCAGTTGTTCCTGGAGCTGATCAACCGTGCGCGAGCCAATCCGGCCGCCTACGGGGATTCGATCGGCATCGATCTCTCGGACGTCGCCGCCTCCGAGCCGCTCGCCCTCAACCTGCAGCTCGTCACGTCGGCGCGGCGGCACAGCCAAGACATGCACGACCGCGATTTCTTTGACCATGTCAACCCCGATGGCGACGACCCAGGCAATCGGATCGACGCGGTGGGTTACAACTGGACCGGCTGGGCAGAGAGCATCGCAGCGGGTTACCACACGCCGGCCAATGCGCTGGCGGCGCTGATCATCGACGACGGCGTCCCGGACCTCGGCCATCGCAAGCACCTGCTCGAGATCGGGCCGGACTACAGCATGCGGCCGGAGGTGGGCGTGGGGATCTTCAACGGCCCGCTGCACTTCCAGGATTACTACACGATCGACAGCGCGCGCGACTTCGACCCGGCGCAGCCGCACGATCCGTTCCTGACGGGGGTGGTGTACAACGACGTCGATCTCAATGACTTCTACTCGCCCGGCGAGGGGCTCGCGGGCATCACGATCGATGCGTCGGGACCGGTGCATGCCACGACCACCACGTTTGCGTCCGGCGGCTACTCGCTGCGCCTGCCCGCCGGCACCTACGACGTCACGGTCTCGGGCAGCGCGCTCGGCCCCGCCCAGACCGTCTCGGTTACGATCGGCGCGCACAACATCAAAGAGGATTTCCATCCCACCGCGCCGCTCGATCAGCTGGCGGTGTGGTCCGGCGACTGGAAGCTGGATACGAACAAGAACAACGTGTGGGACGATGCGGCGGGTGGCGACCAGCACGTCGCACAATTTGGCAACCCGGCGCGCGACGTGCCGGCCGCGATCGACTGGGACGGCGATGGCAAGGACGAGCTCGCTTACCTGCGGTTCGGCAAGGCCCTGTTCATCGACACAAATCACAACGGCGTGTGGGACGGGCGGTCGATCGATACGAAAGTGGGCGGCCTGTCGCAGCCCTGCCAACCGCTCGGCCCGCTCTGCGATCAGCTGGTCGTCGGGGACTGGAACGGCGACGGCCGCGACGACTTCGGCGTGCTGCACAAGACGACCGGCGTCTTCCAGCTCGACTCGAACGGCAACCGCTTCTGGGATGACGGCGACGCGCAGTTCCCGTTCATCCCGCTGCGGGCCAATGACGTGGCGATCGCGGGCGATTGGAACGGGGACGGGGTGACGGACGTCGGCATCTACCGGCTGACCGCCGCCGGTAAGGCGACGTTTTTGATCGACTCGAACGGCAACCACCAGTGGGACGCGGGCGATGCGCGTGTCCGCTTCGGCAAGGGCTTCACGACGGCGGACCGGCCCGCCCCCGGGAATTACGATGCCGACTCGCGCACCGAACTCGCGATCCTCTCGAACGGCACCTTCAAGATCGCGTACGACAACAACGGCGCCGCACTCACCGCTCGGGCGTTCACTCCGGGGCTCTATGCGGTGCCGGGTCAGTGGGCATAGGTTGTATCGCCGCGCGGAACGGCCGGATGCGGACGCCCGCCGGATCGACAAGGATCGCGATCGCCCCCTGCTCGTTCGACGTGTGCACGGGAACGCCGCGGCGGTGGTATGCATCGAGCGTGGCCCCGGAGCGCGGGCGTCCCTGACTGACCACCACGTGTGCGGGACGGCACCAATCGATAAGCTCGGGTGGGTTGGCACGGCGGCTGCCATGGTGCGGCGCAATCAGCACAGCGGCCGGGCGCGGCTCGGTGCGCAGCACGGCGCGGAGGCCGTTCCCCTCGACATCGCCCGGCAGCAAGATCCGTTGGCCCATGTAGTCCACGTCCAGCACCAGGCTCTGCTCGTTGTCCGACCCGCCGAATTCGACCGGGGGATGCAGCACCGTCGCCACGACGCCCGGACTCAGCTCGAACCGCTGCGACGCCCAGCAGACGCGGATGGGCACGCCGCTCCGGCCCATGCAGTCACACGTGATCCGCACGGCCTCTTCCGAGCTGTGCGCAAAGTGCGGCGGAACGAACACCGTGCCGACCGGGAAACGCTCGATGAGGTGCGGGATGCCGTTGAAGTGATCGATGTCGGCGTGGCTGATAAAGACCGCGTCGAGACGGCGGATTCCCTCTTCCCAGAGCGCCGGCGCGATCAAGCGTGACCCGACACGCGGTCCGGCGATCTGCCCGGCGTCGACCAGCACGGCGTGCCCATTGGGGAGCCGGAGTACCGCGGCCGACCCGTTCCCGACCGCCAGAACCTGGCATTCGAGCCGGCCGGGGGGCGGACGCAGCCCGGCCTGCAAGAATCCGACGCCGGCCCAGACCAGGACCGCGGCCGCCCAGCGCGCGAGGGTGCGGCGACGCGGACCGGTGAGGAGCAACACCGCGAAGCCGGCATAGAAACCGACCAGCCACCAGGCGGGCGGGCCCGGCACGTAGGCGTAGCCGAGCGGCACGAGCGCGCCCCAGCGGACGCACCGCTCCATGCCCCCCAGCCCCCAGCCGCAGGCCCGCGCCAGCAGGCTCGCCAGCTGCGGCGCCCACGGGTCGGTGATCAGGAAGCCCAGGCCGGCAATCAGCGCCAGGTCCACGGCCGGCGTGAGCAGCACGGTCAGCGGGACCACGATCGGCGAGACGAGATGGAACCGCGCGGCCAAAAGCGGCGCGTTGGCCAGCCAGACCAGGCCGCTGAGCAGCGAGGCGAGCAGCACGAATCGCACTCCCGCCCGAACGGCGCGGCGCCACGCCGGTTGCGCTCGCCGCGCCAGCGCGGTGAGCGGGTCGCCGGGGCGGTTCAGCGCGATCCAGGTTGGCCGCACGATCCACACCAGCGCCACCACGGCCAGGAAGGAGAGCTGAAAACCGCCGTCGAACAAGTCCGAAGGGTTCAGCGCCAGCACGACCAGCACCGCGAGTGCCAGCGAATTGGCACGGCGGCCACGGCGATCGAGCACGATCGAGGCGACAAGCACGCAGACGAGCACCGCGGCGCGCAGCACCGGGGCGCGGCAGCCGGTGAGCATTGCGTAGCCAACCACGACCAGCCCGACCCCGATCGCGCCCGCCTTGAGCGGGAGGCGCAGCGCACGAACCAGCAGCCAGAGGAAGCCGGCCAGGATCGCCAGGTGCTGGCCGGAGATGGCCAGGATGTGCATCGTACCCGTGCGTACGAAGAGCTCGGTCACGTCCTCCTCCATGAGCTCGTAGCGGCCGAGCAGCAGGGCGACGGCGATGCGCGAGCGCGCCGGGTCGAGGCGGCTCCTGAGGCGGCGTTCCGCCCACCCCGCCGCGCGCTGCCAGCCGGCAGTCCCGAGCCATTGGCCCGGCCCGCCCTGCTGTGCCACCGATTCGGGCAGCTTGCAGTGCACGACGGCTCGCGTGCCGCGCCCGCGCAGGAACGAGGCGTAATCAAACTCGCCCGGGTTGGACGGCCGCGGCGGCCCGGCCAGGTCGCCCAGGACCTCGACACGGTCCCCCGCGTGGACCCCCGCGAGCGTGCCGAGCACCACCAGGTGCGCGCGGCCGCTCGCCGGACGCCAACCGAGCGGCGAGTCGATTTCGCGCAGCGACAGCGCGGCGATCGTGTGTTCCTGTGCGGGCTGCGAGCGCAGCGGGTCCGGCCGGTCCCGTGCCACCACGAGCGGCTCGTCCGCCAGCACGCCGCGCAGCCGCGCCGGCCGCGGCGCTTCGCCCGCCCAGTGCCCGATATCGTCCGCCGGGTACGCCCACCAGTAGGCGTGGTGCCGGGCGGCCCCGGTCAGCGCAAGCGACACGAGCAGCAAGAGAGTCGCCACGCGCCGGCACACCAGCGAGGCACGAGCGGCGAGGCGTCTCTCCAGGATCGCCGCCAGCAACCATGCCGCGAGCGCCGCGGCCGCCGCGACCAGCCAGGCCACCACGCGGCCGGGCACCCAGTGGTCCAGCGCGATCCCGACCGCGTACGCGACCGCGGCCGGCACGAGCGGTTGGTACCCCCACGCGGGCCGGGAACTACCGGCCGACGCCATCACAGGATCGACCGCAGCGGCGTGCGGGGCGAGCGTCTCGAGCAAAAGAAGCCCCCTGCTCCACGGGGAGCATTACAATCAGGGCATGCGCCAGCTGGATGCTATCAGCGTGATCGACTACTTGCGACAGCACGGCCGGCTCGCGCCCGGCGAAGCCGCCTCGGCGCGCGCGCTAGAGGGCGGCGTATCGAACACCGTGCTGCGGGTGGATGCGGACGGTGGATCGCTGGTCCTCAAGCAGTCGCTCCCCCAGCTCCGCACCCGCGCCGCCTGGTTCAGCGACGTGCGGCGGATCTTCCGCGAGGCCGAGGTCATGCGCCTGCTCGGCCGGCTCCTGCCCGAACCGACCGTGCCGCGCGTGCTCTTCGAGGACCGCGACCTCTACGCGTTCGCCATGAGCGCGGCGCCGGCGGACCACCGCGTCTGGAAGCAGATGCTGCTGGCCGGCGACGCCGACCCACGGTTCGGCCGCCTGGCCGGCGAGACGCTCGGCGCCATCCACGCCTGCACGGCCGGGGATGAAGACGCCGCGCGGCGCTTCGACGACCGCGAAGTCTTCATCCAGCTGCGGGTCGAGCCGTTCTACTGGCGCAGCGCGCCCGAGCACCCCGAGCTGCGCACAACCGTTGCCGCCATCGTCGCAGAGATGTTCCGCACGCGTCTCTGCCTGACACATGCGGATTTCAGCCCCAAGAACCTGCTGGTACACGGCGGTGTGTTCACCCTGGTCGACTACGAGACCGCGCACTGGGGCGACCCGGCCTTCGACCTGGGCTTCTTCCTGAGCCACCTGCTGCTCAAGGCGATCAAATGCCGCGATGAGCGGGCGCGGTTCTTCGAGCTGACGCGCGCGTTCTGGCAGGGGTACCGGGGGGCGATCGCAAAGATCACCGACCGCGCGGCCGCGTGGGGGCCCGAGCCGCTGATGCGACGAACCATCGGCCACCTGGGCCTTTGCCTGATCGCGCGGATCGACGGCACAAGTCCCGTGGACTACCTGAACGATGAGGCCGACCGCGCAGCGGCGCGGTGTCTCGCGAAACGCCTGCTCCGCGAACCGCCCGGGGCGTGGGATGCGGTGCTCGCGGCGACCGAGCGCGCCACCGCGGCGGCGACCCTGGCGGCCCCCTGAACGACCATGTTAAGTGGGTCTGTCATCCTGAGCGGAGCGAGGCACGAGCGCATATGGTCATCCTGAGCGGAGCGAGGTACGAGCGCAGCGAAGGATCTCTCCGCGCTCCTCACCACCCCTGACCCCGTTCCCCTCGCCCCCGCATGATGCATGGGCGTGGGGGCGTGGGGACCCGCAAATGGGGAAGCCGTGAACGAGAAGGGGCACCAGGCAGATCAGGCGGTGGGATCTTCGGGGCGCTTCAAGCGCGGTGAGGTTGGCCGTGGCAACGATCGAACGAATCCATGCACGCGAGGTCCTGGACAGCCGGGGCGACCCCACGGTGGAGGTCGAAGTGACGATCCGCGGGGGCGCGGTCGGCCGGGCGATCGTGCCGTCGGGCGCGAGCACCGGCCGGCACGAGGCGGTCGAGCTGCGCGACGGGGATGCGGCGCGGTACGACGGTCGCGGCGTGCTGGCCGCCGTCCGGCACGTCCGCGAAGTTCTGGCGCCCGCGCTCGTCGGCCAGGATGCCTCGGCGCAGCGCGTGATCGATGACCGGTTGATCGAGCTCGACGGCACCGCCGACAAGTCCCGGCTCGGCGCGAATGCGATCCTGGGCGTATCGCTCGCCTCGGCGCACGCCGCGGCCCAGCACCGCGGCGTTCCGCTCTTCGAGCATCTCGCCGCGCTCTTCGCCGACGCGGTGAGTCGCGTCGCGCCGGCTGGCCCCGGAACCGGGCCGAGCGGCGGCGCGACCGCGCTCGCGCGGCCTACTCTCCCGCTCCCCATGGTCAACATGATCTCGGGCGGGCTGCACGCCGGGGGCAACCTCGACTTCCAGGACTTCCTGATCGTGCCCCTGACCGCGGAGAGCTATTCCACGGCCCTCGCGTGGACTGTCCGGATATATCGCCGCCTGGCCGCTCTGCTGGCGGCACGCGGTCTGGAGTCGGTGCTCGTCGCGCACGAGGGAGGTTTCGGCCCGCGGCTCGATTCGAACCAGGCCGCCGCCGAACTGCTCCTCGACGCCATCCGCCGCGCGGGCTTCGAGCCGGGCCGTGACGTCGCCCTGGCGATCGACGTGGCCAGCACGCACTTTGCCAGCGGCGCGGCGTACCGCCTGGCAGCCACCGGCGGGGACGAGCTCTCGGCCACGCAGCTCGTGGACCTGCTGGCGCAATGGGCGGACGCCTACCCGATCGTGTCGATCGAAGACGGCTGCGCGGAAGACGACTGGGACGGCTGGAAACTGCTCAGCGACCGGCTCGGAAAACGCGTGCAGCTGATCGGCGACGACCTGTTCGCCACGCGCGGCGAGCGCCTGGCGCGCGGGATCGCGACCGGGACGGCCAACGCCGTGCTCGTCAAGCTGAACCAGGCGGGCACGCTCAGCGAGACGCTGGGGGTCATCGCCCAGGCGCAGCGGGCGGGGTACCGTGCGGTCGTCTCGGCGCGTAGCGGCGAGACGGAAGATGCCAGCATCGCCCACCTGGCGGTTGCCACGTCGGCCGGACAGATCAAGATCGGTTCCGTCGCGCGCAGCGAGCGGCTGGCCAAGTACAACGAGCTGCTTCGCATCGAGGAGCGGCTCGGGCCCGACGCGGCGTTCGCCGGACGCCGTGCGATCGAGCGATCGTAGCCTTTCCCCCTTGGCTCATCCCCCGCGGAGCTTCACGGTCGGTGCTTGGGAGCCCCCTGGCTGCATAGCAACCTGTTGAAGAAGTCGTAGCCTGACTCGCCCGAGTTCAAACCGCTCGTGCCGGCCGGCGCGGCTCCTTATAATGAAGCAGTACAAACCCCGCCGCCCTGGCGCGGTACCTTTCGTGCGCGCAGCTCAGAAGAGATTCCCATGCGAACAGCGTTCGGCGTCGTCCTGATCGGCTCATTCCTTCTCGCCCTCCCCGGCGCAGAGGCCGGGCCCCCCACGGCCGAGCAGCGCGAGCGGTTGGCCGAGGCGACCAAGCTCAAGTCGCGCCTGAGCGTGCAGCTGCAGCGGCGGCGGTACGACGAAGCGCGCACGCTGCTCGGGCAGCTCGCCGAAACGATCGACACGCTCAAAGCGGACGGCGTGAGCGAGAAAGAACCGCAGCTCATGCAGCTCCAGAGGTTCCTCGATAGCCAGAAGAAACTGCTCGAAAAAAACGAGCCGAAGCAGTCGGGGCCCAAGGAGAAGCCAGGCGGTCCGCCGCCGGCCTCCGGCACCGAATCCGCCGCGAGCGGCGGGGTCAGCTTCGTCAAGGACGTGGCGCCGATCTTTGCCCGCAACTGCATGGGCTGCCACGGGGCGAACAACCCACGCAGTAAATTCAACCTCAGCATGTTCAAGACACTGATGCAGGGCGGCCAGCGCGGCGACGACATCGTGGCGGGCAAGCCGGACGAGAGCCTGCTCGTGCTCATGCTCCAGGGCAAAGAGGAGCCGCGCATGCCGCGGAACGGCCGCAAGCTGCGCAACGAGCTGATCGAGAAAGTCGAGCTCTGGGTCAAGGAGGGGGCGAAGTTCGACGGCGCCCCGCAGTTCACGCCCGAAACCCCGCTGGCGCAGATCGTCCCCAGCGCAGAGCAACTGCTTCGCGCCAAGGTGGCGGCGATGAGCGAGTCCGAGCTCGTCGATCTGCACAAGTCGCTCGCGCGCGAGCAGTGGGGCACCGCCAACGCGTCTCGCACCCCAGCCTCGGCCGAAACCGAACACTTCCTGCTCTATGGCACCGTCGATCCGCCGGCGCTCGAACAGGCCGGGCAGTGGGCCGAATCCACGCTCAAGGACCTGAACCGCATCTTCGCCCGTTCGCCGCATGACTCGGCGTGGAGGGGCAAGCTGACCGTGCACGTGTTCGCCGATCGCCACCAGTACTCCGAGCACGCGATGATGATCGAGAACCGCGAGCTGCCGGAGGAAGTGAATGGGCATCACTTTCAAATGATCGAGACCGAGTACGTGGCCCTGTACGCGCCGCGCGGTGAGAGCGGGAAATCGCTGCGCGCGCTGGTGGTCGAGCAGGTGGCCGGGGCGTACGCGGCTGCGCTGGGAGACACGCCGCGCTGGTTCAACGTCGGGCTGGGTCATTACCTGGCCGCCCGCACGGATCCCAAGTCGGACGCTTATCGCGACGAGCGTCAGGATGTGCGGGAAGCGCTCGTGGGCGGCGGCGATCCGCTCGCGGGAGTTGCGGACGGCCAGGGGTCAGCCAATGCCGACGTGCTCGGCTTTGGACTCGTCGAGTTCCTCATGTCCCAGCGGCAAGGGGAGAAAGGGCTCGCCGCCCTCGCCACGCCGATGCGTCAGAAGACGCCGGCCGACAAGGCAATCCAGGCGGTTTACGGGCTCGACCGTAAGGCTTTGCTGGCCGCCTGGGCAACTTACGCGACGAAACGATATCCGGTCGCCAAGCGACATTGAGCCGTTCCGCGGCTTTTCGGTATATTCCCCGCCGCCGTGCACCGGAACAGAAGATCCCCTCACCTGTCTGGCTGCGCATCAGCGCGCGGCCGTCTTCGGACCGATCCGGGCACGCCGGGGAGCGCGCCGTGAGAAACGAACACCGGCCCTCGTGGGGCGCCGTGATCCTCCTGGCGGTGGCTTCGATCGCACCGGGGTGCGGCATCAACCGCCGTTACGCGCACAGCTCGATCCGCGAGCTGGCGCACTCCAGCGTCGAGGTCGAG